>CAYITT010000037.1:0-6320 GCA_964366275.1 uncultured archaeon | reverse complement strand
CTTTGGGCCGTCTATCTGAATTATTTTCCATGCACGTCCGGCGCAAATGAACTTGTTGCCCGGCTGGCCGTGCTCCACTACGAATTCTTCGTCTAAGCTACCGATAGGCTCATTTTCTATAATGGATATTACACGGAACTTGACTGATGCCGGAATAGTTGACAGATTCTCGAAGTAGGCTGTCCATGTTTTTCTCCGGCGCTTCATCACGATCTTGTCCCCTTCTTCGTCCAGCCATATCAGCCTCAATTCAGCCATGAAATGCAGCAATGCATCGATATCTTTTTTCGTTAGGTCACGATAAATGTAAGACCGCTTAGCTATCTCGTAAACTTTTTCGCTCGGAGTCTCATATTCATCGATCGCCATTCCCATTATCTGACCTGCTAAAACATCAAGGGCCATGTCATGAGTTTTTAATTTTTCCAGCTTTTTATTTTCAGCGTCTTTTGCAACCACAGCTGATTCGAAAAGATCTTCTTCTCCTGAGAGGATTACTCCCTTGCTGACTTCGCCTATCTTGTGGCCTGCACGTCCGACGCGCTGTATTAATCGTGTTGCCTGACGAGGCGATAAATATTGAACTACCAGATCAATTGAGCCGATGTCTATTCCTAATTCGAGAGAGCTGGTTGCTATAAGTGCCTTCAATTCTTGTTTTTTGAAAGATACCTCGCTTTTTATCCTACCTTCTTTTGAAAGAGATCCATGATGAACAGCCTGTTTTAATTCCTTATCCAGACGTTTTAATCTTGAGGAGATGACTTCTGCTGTCTCACGCGTGTTTGTAAATGTCAGAACGCTTGTATGTGATTGTATAAGATCATACAGCCTGCGAAGTCTTGTTGTTGTGCTCACGCCTATCGACAGATCGTCGGCAATCTCTATATCTCTTGGGCCTGGTTTTGGACTCTCCACCTTTATGTCGTACTTCTTGACATTTTCCGCACGGACAATCTTCACGTTCTCGCCGAGAAATTCTGCTACAACTTCAGGCGACCCTACTGTAGCGGATAAACCTATTCTCTGGAAATTACCGGCCAGCTGGCGTAACCGCTCGAGGCCAAGCGACAGCTGCACGCCTCGTTTGCTCTCGACTAATTCATGAATCTCATCAACAACAACATATTTTACATTTTTCAGGTGTTCGCGAAGAATTTTACCTGTCAATATAGCCTGCAGAGTTTCTGGTGTTGTAATCAACACGCTGGGAGGCGATTCTTTCTGCGAGGCGCGCTCCTTCTGGCTCGTGTCACCGTGGCGGACGGCTACTTCTATATCCAGCTTGTCGCCCCACCAGAACAGCCGGTCAAGAAGATCGCGATTCAGCGATTTGAGTGGAGTTATGTATAATAACGATATCGGCTTCAGTTTGTTCTTGTAAATATTATCAAACAGAGGCAGCATTGCAGTCTCTGTCTTTCCGATACCGGTCGCTGCTATTATGAGCATGTTCTTTCCCGCAGCGATATCTGGAATACCTAATTTTTGCGGCAGCGTCTGCTCGATAAACCCCTTCTTTTTTATTATTTCCTGTAACTTAGGTGAGAAAGATTCGAATACCATATAATCACTCTTTTGCTTTTAGGTCACGTATACGCCCCAGATCTGTTCCATCCAGCAGATAAACTCTTGCCTTGTTTGTAAGATGTGAAGCTATAGGCCCCTGGAACTTTCCTTTATTGGCTACGTAGCCTCCGGACAGATCGTTGAAGGCTGGCATTATTATTATTGTCCTGCCAAGCGCCTTTCCCCTGACCCATACAGGCTCATCGTATACGGCACCCATTTCATCGCGGAACCTTATCTTTAGATGGTTGTGCCCAACCACGATAAATTTTTTGGAAGTTTTTACATTTCTATGACCATGAGTGAAAAGATAATTTCCAACGGCGAACGACTTTTTTATGATAACCTTACTATTATCACTGACAAGTTTCTCTATGTGTCCGTCGTGATTACCTTTACATATGATTATTTTTTTGAACTTCAACAGCTGTAAAAATTCAGGAACCTCTTTCCGTTCCTGAAGGCTGATGCCGACTATCTTATGTTTCAGGTCACCGTTGATTATAAGATTTTTTGATCTGGTCATTCCCTTTAGTTTGTTCAATCGTTTTGCCAATGATTTCACCTGACTCGGCAGTGAGACGCCGGCTTCCCATAGCTCTTTTGTGAGACCGATATGTACGTCTGTGACAATAAGATAATCACCGACTTTCATGGCAGCCTCGTTCTTGACGAACATAGATATCATCTTCTGGATGTATTTACTTATCACTAATGTGATCAGGTAAAAACAAGTAGGGCAGCAAACTTAAAAGAACTTCTTGGCTTGCAGGATAGCGTTTAATAATAGAAGAATATCATAGCTTTTCGACTTCCTGACGGCAAATCCTGTTAATGATGCAGCAGTTAACTTTTTCTCAACTGTAGGAAAGCTTAGAGTAGTGTTCGTGTCTTTGGCAACAGCCATGGACTTTTTCTTGATCTCGATAGTTTTCGTTACTTCTTCGTCTTTGTCGCTCTTTATTTTTACGCGAAGATTGTACAGCCCAGGTTCTGTAGCCTCTTCTATCCTGCTGCGCAGTATTATAATGTAAGATTTGCCCGGTTCGGTGTTTATCTCTTCAGTGTTTGCAGTCCACGTACCGCTCCAGCGAGAACCGTCAAAACCTTCGGATACGGGCGTATTGCCCTTGTATGCGTAAGAATAAAACGAATAAGATTTATTTGAAGTGGAATTGAATCTGATTATAGTTTCGAACTCATCGCCTATGAAAACAATTTCAGGGTAAGTAACAGAATATTTACTTGCCGACGCAGTTGGCACAGAACCACTACTGCTTCCGCCGCTACTGCCACCACCGGAGTTTATTATAATGGTCTTGCAATTTGAGGACGCGCCGACTATGTTGATAGCGGCTTCAGCAATCTTGTCAATGCCCTCTGCGACAACAGTGTAGCCGCCGTCATGAAAATCGTTGTCACAGTTAGATTTTATCTGTACTGGCACGGAGAATTTGTAGCTTGTATATTTTGAATTCAGGTGCAATTTTGATACATAACTGAGCTTGTCGCTTGAACCTCTAACATAGACGTCTATCAGATATTTTGCCGTGTCGCCTCTGTATGCATTAATTTCCACGGTTGCTGCTTCGCCAAATTTGACGTTTTCTACGCTGGTTATCGTTAAAGAAGACACGTTAGATCTGGCAGACCCTTTCACTACTATAACAGCTGATGCGATGTCATTAGAGGAGTTAGTATCGTTGCAGGACGGATAGGATTTTAGATTTATTGAATACGCTTCAGAGCCCTCTACTTCGTCAGGTGTCCACTGGCGCTGCACTTCTGTGCAACCTTGCGTGGTGTTGTAGTATCTCAAAACAGAACCGAACAGGTCTTCTATCCAGTATTCCACCGGAGAGGACGTGCAGTTGAAGCCGCCGAGTGCCGTGTCGTAGTGAACTGTCTCGTTTGTGTTGTAGACAAACCCTGTAGATATGGAAACCGATATGTCACACGTTCCTGTTGTATTTGTAGAATTCGTCTCATTTATTGTTATTGTCACGTTATTTTCGTATCCTGGCGTAGGGTCACATTCGTAAAATAAAGTGTCATTACGGCAGAGGCTTTTGCCTTCGTTTACCGGTGCGTATGTTACATTATCAAATACAAATGAAGAATTCTTTATGGCCATTGTATGATTTTCAGAATTTGTCAGATCAGTCCATGAGCTGTCTATGATAATGCCTGAATAAAGGGGATAGTCGAAAAGGAAGCTGTTGTTATTCTGAGTAATGACTGCGTAATAACCTGGCAGCAGCGACGAGTTGCCCTGTACAACTGACATAAGATGAGGACTGTTGGTGATAAATCTCCAGTCTGAAAGATCTGAAATGTCTAGTTCATTGATTTCATTATTATAGATTTCCACCCATTCACGTCCGCTGTCCGATCCGGACGGGTTTTGCATTATCTCATTTATGATTAGTGCATGCGTTACAGAAGAAAGGATCAGGAACAAAAACAACAGCCTGACGTTCATTGAGATATGATAAACAGAGTTTTCTTAAGAGTCAGCGGCAATTACATGCAAAATACGAACGGGATACACTAGCATGATGTGCTGTCGGTGTTACCAGGCGCTGTTATCTTTATTGTTGCCGGACATGTGAACGTTGTAACATTGCACCCTTTCGGCGGACTATTAGGTGCCCATGCTGGTTTTCCACCACCCCAATTACATGACTGCAATACATCATTAATGTAGACAGAAACATCATCAGTGCTTGAATTTACGGAGCCTGTGTGCCTTACATAAATAATTCCGCCATCGGCATTTACACCGTCTATAGCAAACTTTTGTTCCTGCTTGTTAAGCTGGCCAGTCAAGCCGGTTTCGGTTGATTCGGCTGTCTGCTCCAGCGTGCGCTGTAAAAACACGAATGCAAAGCCTGCCATTGAAACTGTAATCAAAAGCAATAGTATTATCGCTATTATCGGCGTAATGCCTTTCATGCTGTAATGTATGATAAATGAAGAATATTAAGTTAACCTTAACATGAAGTCGAATCGGTGTTGCCAGGCGAAGTTATACGCACGTCTTTTGGACACGCAAACGCTGCAACGGTGCATGTTCTGGGCCCGCCACCCGGAACCCACGCGCCCGGAGTATTCCATGTACAGGATTGCAATACGTCGTCGATGTACACAGAAATCTTGGAAGTGTCTGACGCGGTAGATCCGGTGTGGCGTATAGCAATCATGTTGCCGACGTCGTCAATGTTGTCTATAGCAAACGTCTGACCCTGCTGGTCAAGCTGGTTCTGTAAACCCGTTTCTGTGGAAGTTGTAGTCTGCTCCAGCGTGCGCTGTAAAAACACGAAGGCGAAACCAGCCATCGAAACTGTTATCAGTAACAACAGTATGATTGCTATTATCGGCGTAATTCCCTTCATGAAACTAATTTCCTTTTACGTGGTATATATAGTTAACCTGAAAGTCTTAGAATCATGGTAATCTACCGTCAGAAAGAATTTTCCAGTTTCTGTTTATTTTGTCCTGGACCGACTGTTTTTCAGCTTCGTTTATTATGAATTTTTTCTGAACGTGGTTGAACGTCTCGACGGGCTCAAGACGGTTCGGCCGCTTTGTCAAATTCACGGTTCCGTTCTGGTATTCGAAAACAGGCCATATGCCCGTTTCAACGGCAACCCGCCCTACTTCTATGGTATTAGATGACTCGTAGCCCCAGACTAAAGGATCAGGGCAAAGAAGATCAATGAACTTGAATCCTGCCATCGAAGCCGCTTTTTTCAGTTTTGCAATATAGTCATCCGGGTGAGACACGCAGGCGGTTGCGACGTAAGAAGCATTGTTTGAAACGTATTTTGCAAAACGCTTGCCGAGCTTATGTCCAATTGAACCATAAGCCAGGTTGTTCGCGCAAACATAGATGATATCCTCGTGCGCGTTGACTAATGCATTCAAAGATACGGATGTTGCCCCGTCGCCTGCAAAAACGACTACTTTTGTGTTCGTTTTTGGGTCAAGAGAATGCGCGATACCGCGCGCCACTCCGGCAGCGTTCATTCCTGCATGCATAAAAGGCACATTCAGGTATTTGCCGTAAGCAGTGAAAGAGCCTGTGCCGTTGACCAAAATGATGTTATCCAATGTTTGTAGTAGCAATTTCAGCCCAAGAACCGTTCCGGAACCAGGCTGTCCGTTGCCGAAATTTGTCAGCGGCTTCAACTCAGAAACGTTCACTTCAATAGGCATAGCTATTTCTTGAACAGTAGTTCTTATAAAATCAAAATTTCCTTAAATAGGCTTTCATTATAGCCTTAGAATGGGTTTTGTTTACAGGAGAACTTTGAATCGGAAGCCGAGTCCAGTAAGGATTTACCTTCACGAAGCCGGGCATCAGTTATTCAGCCAGCCATACCGCGATTCAACAAGGCTTGAACTTGATGACGTCAGGGAAAAATATCCAGATATCCTAAAACCTGCCGAATTCATAATAGCTGCTCTTTGGGGAACTGGCGATACTAGAGTCGCGGAACTGTTCGGATACGGTGACATACGAAAGTGGCCAGGAAACCCTGATATTTATTCGTGGGTATTTGAGAATGGTGTTTACAAGCCTGAGAAAAGGCAGGTTTCTTGCGGAGATACTTTAATCGCCCTTGGAAAAGAGGAAGAACATCGAAGAAAAACAAAAAGTTTGGAAGAGTATATGTCATTCCCACCTAAGCTGAACGGTCTTTTGAGCAATGTAACCGTCGACCAGCATCATGCGCGGGATCATGCCT
>CAYITT010000036.1:0-6414 GCA_964366275.1 uncultured archaeon | reverse complement strand
CTTTACCTTTACATGCAGTCCGCTGATATGCACGTCCACTGTATCGAGCATATTTATTGTCTTTTCCATAATTACCACCTAATAAACGTAAGCAAGCAATCTCCCGCCAGTGCCGATTTCAACAGCTTCCTTCTGGCTCATCACGCCCTTCGGCGTCGAGACTATCAGTATGCCGAATGATCTTGCCGGAAGATAACGTCCTTCCCACTTCTCGAACTCATCCTTCTTTATCGGGAAGCGTGGCCTTATGGCGCGGGACTTGTTTATCTTTCCTATAAGCTCTATGGTAAATTTTCCAGATTTCCTGTCGTCAATGAATTCAAAGCTGCCGATGTAGCCTGATCTCTGGATAACCATGAGTACTTCTTTCACCAGCTTGGAAGCCGGTATTGTTACCGATTTCCTGCCTATTTCCTCTGCGTTGTTTATCGAATTCAGAATATCTGCAAGTAAGTCGTGTCTCATAATTATCAACTAAATTTATTGAATCCTATCTGCACAGCGACTTCACGGAAGCATCGCCTGCAGTAGAAGAGCCTGTATTTCTGGATAACGCCCTTCATGGATCCGCAGCGGAAGCATTTCCGTCCGCCTTTTCCGTATTTTCTTTTTATTGCTTTGGTTCGTACCATATTATTCAACCTTCTCTATTATGATTTTTCTTCGGAAGCTGCCGCGGGACTGGACTTTCTTCTCCCTTACATCTTCCATCTTTTCCCAGTCTATCTCATTTACATCCGCCAGACATCTGAGGACTTCCTCTATTTCGGCGATCTTATCGACATTTTTTCTGTCCATGAGGAATTCCTGCACATCTGTTTCCAGCTTCTTTGCAAGCATGTATTCGTATTCCCGTCCCCTTGCCGTTCTTACCTCTATCTTTTTCCCTTCGTTCAACATTATTTCCGGTGTTTTATCCCTTACTAATTGATTCATGTTTGTTCCTCTACTACGATCCCGAAATGTTTTTTAACAAAATCTATTGCCTCGTCCTTCTGTATCACGTGTTTCTTTCCTATCTTTTTTGACAACATTTTTCTCTTGACGCTGTATCCCGGTCTTTCCAGGGTCACGCATACATCAAAACCGACAGCACCAAGCTTCGGATCGTATTGCATGCCAGGCACGTCAATATATTCCTTTATACCAAAAGCAAAGTTCCCTGTGTTGTCGAAGTTTTTTTCGGTTAGCTTGTTTTCCTTTGCCTCGAAAAGCCTTTTGAGGAATTTATCAGTGTCTCTCCTTAGTGTGATCTTGCATCCTATCTCCTTGTTCTTCGGAACATTGAAAGTGGACCTCTTATGGGTCTTCGTAACTACAACTTTGCCGCCGGAGAAGTCCTTGAGGACTGTTCTTGCATTTTCTATAGGCATTTTAATACCACAGCCTACGTTCAGCGTTATCTTCTCCACCCGTATATTTTTCATCGACATAACTATTCACCTATTTTTATCTCCGGTTTGTGATGGCCAACTACAAAAACATATCTCAGCGGGACGAGGACGCTTCTCTCCCCGTTGATCAGGGAAACCGTCTTCAGTTTCTTATCTATCGTTTCTATCTTTCCGATCAGTCCGCGGTTGTTGCCATCCGTGACTACCGCCACGTTTCCCTTGTCAAATTTTAGAGTGTTGAGTATGCTGCCATTCTTGATATTTATCATGACAACATCACTTGTCTTGAAATCGTCCTTATCAACAAATATGTTAGTTCCGTCGTGAAGGTTCAGCTGCAGACGCTTGCTTTTGACGTGAGTTTTATTGCGGATTTTCGCCAGCTTTATTTCACCGTCTTTTTCATCAGTAGTAAGGAGTTTCAGCCCGTATTTTGAAGGCACAATCCTGTAGTAATCTCCGTCTATCTCAAGAATGTCCATCAAGCCAAGGGGGAAACCAAGATCCTTTCTGTTTATGCCGTTAACTTTTACAATACCGCTGTTAAGCAGTTCTTTTACCTCCTTCATTGTCCCCGCGATTTTCAGGAAGTCTCTTAGCGCGATCAGCAACGGTATGCATTCTGTTTTATTATGAGGACCAGGCGTAGGGCTGACTACGTATTTATTCTCTTTCACGCTTATCGGCCAAAATCTTGGCGCCATATTTCTTTTTGTTACCATTTTTATTCACTCTTCTTTGCAGGAGATGTCTTCTTCTCTCCGCTCTTCTTTCCTTCTTTTCCGCTGACTGACACATGCTGACTGACATCCTTTGGATGTCTTTCCATTTGCGTCTTGCGGGCTACAAACTTCTTCCTCTTTTTGTCGTCAAGGTAGAGTTTTGTTATTATGACATTGCTTGGTTCTATCGCAACCTGCACTTCCTGGCCCGAAACCTTTCTTATTTTTATCTCTTCGATAAAAATTTTCAGCCTTTTCAGGTCCACGCGTGATACTTTTCCAGTTTTTCCCTTGTGATTACCAACCATGATTTTGACTTCGTCGCCTTTCCTGACAGGTAGCGATCTCTTGTTCAGCTCCTTTCTAAGCGCCTTGTCTAAATGAGCAGAGACTAACTTTCTTCTGATATGCGTGGGCGCATTATAACGATATTTTCTCTGTTTCCGCGCCTGCGTACTCTTGTTCCATCCTATTGAAAACTTTTTCATGACTATAACACCATACTTGCTATCTTTCCGATAGCCGTAAATCGCTCGACAACTTCCTTTGCTATTGCGCTGCGAATTTCCGTGCCAATAGGTTCGTATGTCTTCGAATTGACTACAACAGCCGCGTTGTCGCTGAATTTTACTCTTGTTCCGTCAAATCTCCTGAACTCCTTCTTCTGCCGTACGATGACTGCGTAAACAACAGTCTTCCTGACCTTTTCCTTGCCCTTTTTAACAGAACAGATTATTACATCTCCTATGCCCGCACGAGGCAGTCTTCTTATTTTTCCATGGTAGCCTTTGACCGCTATAAGACCCAGCTCTTTTGCCCCGGAATTGTCAGCGCAGACTAAGCGTGCACCCAACGGTATAGGTTTTGATATTTTTGATGTTAGTCCCTTCATACGCTCACCTTTTCAAATATTACAAATGCTTTTGACTTCGATATAGGCCTGCACTCTCCGATCTGTACAGTATCGCCTAGCTTGGCTGCAATGCATTTAGGATTATGAGCAGCAACTCTTGTGTTTCTTCTCTCATAACGTTCGTACTTCGGCACGAAATTGTAGTAGTGCCACTTGATAATTGCTGTGTTCGGGCTCTTCGCTGAGACAACTATGCCCTTGAACACTCTTCCGCGTATTTTCGTGTGGCCGTGCCATGGACACTTCTCGCTGCCGCAGTCTTCTTTTGGCTGCTTTGCCTCATATCCAACTGATTTTCTTTTTGATTTTTTTGCCATAATTATTACCATTTTTTGATTTTCTTCTTTATGCGGTCCTCAGGACGCGCAATTATGAAATTACCGTCTATTTCCACAGTCTTGTTGTTTAGTTTTAAGACAAACTTGCTGTCTTTCTTGGCTATTTGCTTGCGCGTTCCCTTTGAATCTATGATTATGAATTTCATCTTTTCGTCCACGATCTTTCCGCTTATTCCCTTGTTGTATGCATTGCTCGCGCTATCCACGCGGCACTCCAGGCCTATTAGCTCATGTCTCAAAATGTTTTCTGCTGTTCTCATGTGTTATCAATTTATTTCAATTATATTCCTTGGGAAACCTTCCTTCACCAGTATGTCTCCTACCCTGTCCCTGTGGTCCCCCTGTAACTCAATTTGATCGTTCTTGAACGTCCCTCCGCAGGCAAGTTTCGATTTTAACTTCTTCAAAAGATCCCTGACATCGATCTTCGAAGTGTCTATCCCGCGTATTATCGTCATGCTTTTTCTGTAGCGCTTCTGTACCATCTCCACGCGGATTTTTTGCGTTTCCTTCGCTATCGTCTCGCAGATACAGAGTTCTTTCGGCATTCCGCACTTAGGACAAACTGCCATTTTACTTATCTCCCCGGCCCGGCGAGTCAACTCTCCGTGCCTTTTCTGTCCGAATCCTTGCGATAGCGCGTCTTATCTCGCGGAGCCGGCCAGGATTCTTTACACTGCCACCAATCTCGCTCGAAGCGCGTTCTTTTGATAGTTCAAGTCTAAGTTCTTTCATTTTTTCATCTAAATCTTTCTCGTTCAGTTCTCTAGCTTTCTTTGCTTTTAGTATAGCCATATTATTCCTCATCCTCTTTCTCTTCTGCAGCTTCCTCAGCTTGTTCGATTATTTCTTCGACTTTTTCTTCTATGTTTTTGTCCTTGTTCTCTTCAATCATTTCCTTGAAAGGCTCTTCTTCCACGAGTATTTTTGCCTCTTCTTTGATCTCTTGAGTTCCGTGTTCTTTCGCCGGAAGTTTTAGTTCAAATTCCAGCTTATGCAGCATTATCTTGACTGTAACGCCTATGTTACCCAGCCTTGGGTTTGCGAGAGCGAAACCCTTCATCACATCGCGCTTTGAAGGCTCGCCGCATTTCTTGATATGGCCGTCAACGAATCTTTCACGTCGTCCTCTCTGGCCGCTCAATTTACCGGCTATAACTATTTCACATCCTATTGCTCCCGCGTCCATTATTCTCTGGAGGTAGTAGTTGCCAAGTTTTTTGAAGTTCACTCCGCCTTCCAGCGAGCTTGCTATATTCTGCGCGACTATATTCGGCTCCAGATCCGCGTTGTCTATCTTCTGGACGTCTATCTGCGGGTTCTCTATGGAAAATTCTTTCTTAAGTATCTCAACCGTCTCCTTGATACGCTCCCCGCCTGAACCTATTATTAATCCCGGAGTTGTTGTGTAAAGTATTATCCTGGTTACTACAGGCGTGTACTGTATCTCTATTGAGCCGCACTTTGCCTGGGCAAACTGCCTCCTGATGAATTCCTGCAGTTTTACATGCTCTTTCGCTTTTTGTATGAATAATCTTTCTTTCATGAATATCGACTTACTTCCACAGGTCTTCCAATCCTTTTGGCGCCTTCGCGGACTTTATTACAGTACGCATTATCTTGCGGTCCGACAAATGTGTGAATATTCCCATCCCTTAAACTTACGTGGTACACATATCCACCATATTTAACTCCAAGCCCTGAATGTTCCCGTCTTGCTTTATCAAAGGCCAATTTTTGTCTCATGCTTTCTTTCATCATAATCACTCTCAATGTTTGAACTCGCGGTGCTCCTTGTGAACTTCGTGTTCTTGCTTGTGTTCTTCTTTCTTGTGTATTTTCTTCTTCGTCTCTTTCTGGTGTTCTTTCAGCTCCGCTATTTCTTCCTTGATATGGGTATTCTCTTTATCCATTTCCTTGTCTATCTCCGTCTTTCCCTCAAGCTGTGCTCTTATCTTTTTCTTCGAGACCTGTCTCTTGGCTTCCTTGCCCATCTCTATGAGCAGAACTTCAATATGAGTATTTTTCATCGTGTTTCCGAACGCGCCCTTCCTTCTTCTCCTGCGGATCATTCCGCCCTTGTGCGCGGATGCATGGACAAAAAGCCTGTCCATGTCAAGCTTCTGAAATTCCGCATTCTTTTCTGCGCTGTTGACAAGGTTAAGTATTGCCGCAACTGCCTTGGTATAATACTTGCCGTCTAGACTCCTGCGTTCTGCTTTCAAGTCCTCAAGCAAACGCCTTGATCTGTTCAACGGCTTGAATTTTATTGTTCTGCAGACGATACTGGCCGCTTTCTGAGATACTCTGAGACCTACACCGAACGCCTTTGCGTACCTATACTTCGGCACATATGTCTGGTGAGCCATGTTGTTGTTTGCCATAATATCACACTTTTTACTTGAGCGGCACGAACTTGGACGATCGCGTAGCGCCGAGACCAGGCGAGCTGTGCTTTACTTTGGCTCTTGTCATGGCAAACTCACCGAGTCTGTGTCCAAGCATGCTTCCGTCAATTATCACCATCACGAATTCCTTTCCGTTATGAATTCCCATCTTCACACCCACCATTTCCGGAACTATGACCATGTCGCGTGCGTGTGTCCTCATTAATTTGTCCTTGCCCTTGAATTTTCTTATTTTCTCAAGGAGTTTCTTCTCTACTGTTGTCAGGCCTCTCTTCAACGCGCGCCTTTGTCTTGATTTGAGCAGGCCGGAGAATTCTTCCAGATTCATCTGCTCTAACTCTTCAATCGACTTTCCTCTGAATGTAAATTTCTTTGCCATAATTATTGCACCGTCTCTTCTGATATCACTGATATGTTTCTGCCGACAGCTCCGCTCAGTTCCCTGATCACTGCCCCTTTGTAAGGTTCAGTTGTTGAGGACATTGTCAAATATGCGTTTCCCTCTTCCATTCCAAGGGGCACCATGAAACCGATTCTTCCCCTCGTTTCAGGAACCTCTGTGGTCAAGGCCAGAACACCGCAGTCCTGACCATTGAAAATACCGCGAACTTCTTGTTCTGACATATCAAGTTTGTAAAT
>CAYITT010000035.1:6062-6469 GCA_964366275.1 uncultured archaeon | reverse complement strand
AATCTTGTCCAGGTAGACGGTTTTCATACACAGAATGGAAGAAAGGAAAAACGGGGTGTGATTTACTCGTTTGGTAAATAACATGAGAGGAAGAAAAGGAAAAAATCTGAATCCGTTGAAGGCGCGCAGGATGTTACATGATGATTCTGCGCAAGAAAAAGAATTAACAGGAAAGCAGAAAAGGTATTTTGCTTTTGTAGCTTCGAAGAAGCAGTCAAGGCAGAAAAAGAGGAGATAATATGGAAGAAACGCAAGCGGCCTCTTCCGCTGAATCCAGTCAGCCGGCAACGGAGACTGTTGAAAGCGAAGGAAAACCCGCCGAAACAGAGAGATCGGAAGTAAAGGCAGATAGCTCGACCACCGGAGAGTCTGCTGGGGATTGGTGGGACACAAGTGGTCTGGATGAA
>CAYITT010000035.1:5076-6052 GCA_964366275.1 uncultured archaeon | reverse complement strand
TCAAGGATCAAGTCCATTCAGACTGAATACAACAAAAAATCTACGGATCTGAAGCGATACACGCAGGAAGCGGACAGGGCGAAGGTAATGGAGGGTCAGTTAAACACGACTCTCTCTTCGGTCAGGGATGCTTTATTGGCTCCGGATTACATGGAGCAGGTAGAGCAGGCCCGTAAGCAGCTTCTGATGCAGACCGGGATCCAGCCTGGAGAAATCCAGGAAGCTCCGAAGCCGAAGCGGATGGAATCCGCCCAGGATTTAATGGAGTATCTGGATGAGAGGGACAAGTGGCAGGAGCAGAAATTAAGGCTTGAATACGAGACAAAGCTTAACCGGGAAATCAACAGGATTGCCCAGCCCATCCAGAAGGACAAGTGGGTACAGGCTGATCAGAACCAGAAGTCTGTTGATCCTGATTACGAAAAATATTCGCCAAGAGTACTGCAATCTATCGCGACAGGACCGTATAAAGCGCTTTTACACAGCGGGATGGATGAAAAGCAGATCATCGAGACGGTTTACAGGGCGATGTCATTCGAGGACAAGATTTCAAAGGCCAAGCAGGATGCTTTAAGGTCTCTTGAGGTCAAGAAGCAGTCTGTGACGGAGAAGCCCAAGAAGGCATCTTCTACGTCAACGGTTTCAAAGACCAAGGATGACATTATTTCTGAACTCCGTCGAAGTGGTATGAGTTTCGAAGTCTCGCGTTAAAATTAACTATGTCTAGTTCTCAACTCGCTATCGTAGATAACGATCCGAGAGTCAAAACATGTCCGATGTGTCAGACGACACATCCTTTGACGAATGCAATCAAGCAAAAAGCGACATGACTCTGGAAGAGTTCAGAAATCATATCAGACTGATTTTTGATACTCTGTTTGGGAACTAATAACGTCTGCTGAGGGTAACTATATTTCAACGCCAGCAATTGACACAGCCAGAATTACCGAACGGTTGTCTGCTTTCCTTTCAAGGG
>CAYITT010000035.1:0-5066 GCA_964366275.1 uncultured archaeon | reverse complement strand
GTTTCAAGAACAAAGGATGACATTATTTCTGAACTCCGTCGAAGTGGTATGAGCTTCGAAGTCTCGCGCTAAGGAGACATAATGAGCACAGCGTCGATTGACACAGCCAGAATTACCGAACGGTTGTCTGCTTTCCTTTCAAGGGTTGAGGAAGCAGAGCCTGTCGATAATATTTTTGTAGACCTTCCGACTCTTAACGAAGCGATGAAAAGTAAAATGACCATTGATGGTGGTCGACAGTCAATGATTGCTCTTGATACGGCACAGAACAGCACTATCGCATCCTTCTCAGGTTATGATACTTTTAATTTGACGCCTCAAGATACCGCACGAACTGCAGTCTATGCGTTTATAAATTACGGCGGGACAGTGACGATCTCATGGGAAGAAATGAGAGAAACATCGAACTCTGATGTTCGTGTTTTTGATCTTGTTGCCCATAAAAGACGTAATGCAATTGCCTCCATGAAAGACAGAATTAATTCTGATCTGTATGTCGCTGTTCCGGCAGCTCTGGATGTTAATTCAATTCCGCAGCTTATTTCTACAACAGCTGCAGCGGGAGGAATTGCTGCCGGAGGTTTCTGGGCAGCTCAGGAGAATGCAGCTGTTGGCGCATTTGCTGCGAACGGTTTGGTTAACATGAGAGATTCATGGAATGACGTTGTGAGACAAGGTCAGGGGACTCCGGATACTACTTTGACGACACAGGCTATTTTCCAGGCTTATGAAGCGGCCATTGATCCTGATGTCAGGTATTCAAGTGCTGACAAGCTTTCTCGTGGTGCCACAGTTCTTGAATGGAAGGGAAAGCCGATCATGTTTGATGCGGATATGACCGCAGGTGAAATGTACATGATCAACTGGAAATGGATTAAGCTGTATGTTGATACGGACGGGAATTTCAATCTCGATAAATTTATCGAGCCGTCCAATCAGAAGGCTTATACTGCAAAACTTGTTTTCAGAGGTCAGATGGTTATGGATAACCGTCGTGCATTGGCCCGTCTTGCAGGGATTACATAAAAAGGAAAAATGCAAAGTACAAACTTCGGCATGAATCCGGTCAGGGTTGTCCTGGTCGGAGGATTGTCCGGATAAAAGGAGATTTTTATGCCTACAGGCGTACAGAGTCAGGTTATTGCACCAGGGTTGACGATTACAAATCGAAGAGCAGTAACAACTTCAGATGATGCAGATGCCCAGGTGAATCTGGGTTTCGAGGTTACTGTAAATGATGGTCGTATTTACAAGTATCTTAATGTCCGGGATACACTTGCCATCGGGCAGATTGTGACTGTTTTGAATGTTGATGATGCTGATGTTGATGCGGCTGCTGCAGACAATACATTGACAGGAACAGGTGATTTCACTGCTGACGAATTCAGTGATGGTACTGCTGATCGCAGAGAGTATTATGTTTCTATTAATGCTCTTACGGGTGCGGGACAAACAAGGCGTATCAGAAGTAACACGGCAAATGTTTTAACACTGGATACTGCATGGACGACCGCTCTTGCTGCAGATTCGGATTATGTCACATTCAGTCCATTCCATGTCAGTCTTACTTCAGGTGCCGGGCAGAGAGTCTTTGGTGTTGCCATTGGTGTTATTACAGATGATGGCAACGGCTGGATTCAGGTTGGTGGTTTTTGCCCACAGGTAAGAGCTGCCGGTGATACGGATGCTGTTGTTCTTCATGAAGGTCTTGTGTCTTCAGCTGCTGCTGGTATTGCGAAGGGGTTAACTGCTGCTGGTACAACGGCAGACGAAGCGGACAAGGTTTTCGGATCTGCTTTAATGCCTTCGGCAACAGCGGATGCTGCAGCAACGGGTGTTCCGGCAATGCTTCATAACGTAGCTCATTAAAAAGGAGATAAAAATGCGTAAATTATTTTTAGCTGCATTCCTCCTTTTTGCAGGTCCTGCTTTTGCTGGTACAGGTCCCAGAAATCTGGATGCGATTGATACCTTTCCTCCGACGGATGGTGAGTGTGCAACATTCGATCTGGCGTCAGGAAGGTTTGAATGGCAAAGTTGTGGTGATACGATTACCGGAGCAAGTGTTGTTATTGAAGGTGCAACACCTGATGCTTTTGAAACAACATTAACAGTTACCGATCCTACAGCAGATCGAACGGTAACGTTTTCTGATATTGGCGGAACAGGTACGGTTATGTTGTCTACATTAGCTACTAACGGCACAGATGTGGCCAATAGTGTGTGGAGTATATCAAATAATCTGGCGTTTGAAGGCGCATCGGCAGACGGTTTTGAGGCGCTTATTACGCCAGTAGATCCGACTGTTGCTGATGGTACGTTTAATTTGCCAAATGTAGGAGCTGCGGTATCATTTCTTATCTCTACATTAACCACAAACAATATTGATGCCGCAAATTCCATTTGGGGTGTTTCAAATGGAATTGTTTTTGAGGGAAGTGGAGCTGATGGTAACGAAATGACATTAAGCCCGGCTAATCCGGGGGCCGATGTTACAGTGACCATTCCGGCAACTACAACAACACTCGCCGGTCTTGCGATTGATCAAACATTCACCGGTCTTAATATTTTTGACAGGGTCGGAGATGATATCAATATTGGTGCGGCAGATTCAGCTAACTCATGGGTATTGAGAGATACTAATCTTATCTTTGAGGGTTCCTCTGCTGACGCAAACGAATTGGCGATTACCGCCGTAAATCCTACAGCAGATACCACAATGAGTTTTCCTGATTATGGTGTTGCAGCGACTTATTTTGTTGCACTTGACAGGACAGGGGCAGCCATTGCTGTAGTTGGTGCAGCTCAGGCAATCGCTATTACAGGAAGCATGCATCATGCATCAGCAGGAGCAGCGGCAGATGTGACGACTGCAACGTTACCTGCCGGTGTAACTGGTCCTGTTACAGTTACTCTTATTTGTGATGATGCCAACGTTACTTTCACAAATGGAGATGCTGGAGCTGCAGATACGTTAGATCTTGCTGGCAATCTGGTTTGTACAGCTCGCGATACTTTAACGATCTTGAGAGATACAACAAACAGTCGTTGGGTTGAAGTAGCTCGTTCGATAAATTAGTTGACTTGACAGGGTTGAAATTATTTTGGAGAGGGGAGGTCCCTTTCGAGACCTCCCCTTTTTTTATGGCCATTACACTTAATGAAATAAGGACAGAAGTCCGTGCGAACCTTAAAAGTTCGCTTATTGCCCAGGCGAGGATTGATTTCTGGGCCAATCTTGCTTTGCAGGAATTATGGCGTGATATTGATCCTGAATACGGGAAAGAAACAGCTACATTTACGACTGCAGCCAGTACAAGAGCCTACAGATTTGAATGTTCTGTTTTAAAAATTCTCTCTGTTGTGGATCAGACGAATGATTTAAAACTTGTCCAGATAAGTGAAAGTGAAGTTGAGGCTTACGATCCTGATCTTAATGATTCCGGGACTCCGAGTTATTACACGTTGTACGGGATTGATTATGTTAACAACCAGCCGTCTGCGGCGTCTGTTGTAACGGTTGTTTCTTCTTCTGCGGCGGATACAACCCAGACAGTTCAGATTATAGGGATTTCTTCCGGTGTTGAAGCTGCCGAGACACTTACGTTAAACGGTGCTGTGAATGTAGTCGGGACAACTTCATTTACATCTTTAAGAAGAATTACCAAATCTGCGACAACAACGGGAAGAATAACAGCAACGACAAATGCAGGTGTTGTGACCAATGTTATTATTCCGCCAAGAAGGATCCTTGTAGAATATCAGCCGATTCGATTGTGGCCTGTCCCCGCTGGTATCTATACTATTTACGTAAGATATATAAGAAATCCAATTCCCATGAGAGACGCTTCGGATATCCCTGATCTTCCGGATATGTGGCATTCGGTTCTTCTGGATCTTGTAATGGCTCAGGGTCATGAGTTTCTCTATGAATTTGATCCTGCTTCAAGAAAAAGAGGAATGGCAGCCAAGTCCATGCAGGACCTCAAGGCGAATCAGGGGCAGAAGAGGGATTATTCTCCTGTTATTGGCAGGAGAAGATTTAAAAGTCTTTCTCTTGGGAGGTTGGGTCCTTTTTACCCGATTGATTAATGGGAGAAGAAACCGTCAATATAACCGGAGTCACTTATGAGGATCTTTCCGGGGGGCTTAACTCGGACAGGTTTTCAACGGAAGTGTCTGACAAGGATTCACTTAACTGTGAAAACACCTATTATTATGACGGCAGGTTGAGAAAAATCTTCGGAACAACAAGAATCAATACAACGATCAATGGGGCAAACAATCTTGCGCCGGTAACAGGGGTTCATGATTTTCAGTTAAGAAGCGGTACAAGACATGCAGTTGTTACGTTGTCGGATTCTATCTGGAGACGTAACGGGAACGCATGGACAAATATTACCGGTGCTCATGTTATTACAAATGTCCAGCACCAGTTTATAACTTTTAACGATTCTGTAATCGGGACAAACCGTTCTGATAATGCTTTTACGTGGGACGGTGTTGCTGCAGCTGTATCTGATCTCACTGGAAGTCCTCCGAGGGCGAGGTGGATTGATTCTTTTCAGGGAAGAGTTTGTCTCGGGAACGCCATTGTAGGTGGAGTTAATTTACCTTCAAGGGTTTATTTCAGTGCTTTGGATAATGCCGCTTCATGGGACACAACGGATGACTATTGGGAATTTGAAACAGATGATGGTCAGGAAATAACAGGGATAAAACCTTTAGGGTCAAAGCTGGTTGTTTACAAGTCGGACAGTATAGGAATTGTTTCCGGTTATGGAACGTCTTCATGGACTGTTGATAGACAGTTTAAAAAAGGTGTTGGTTGTATCTCAGGTTACACGATTGCCTCATCAAGATTGTTTTTGAACGGCATCATGAGGGAAGTTCATATTTTTCTTGCAGAGGACGGAATTTATGCTTTTGATGGTTCGGATGTCTGGAGGCTTTCGGACAAGATAAAGGAACATATCAAGGCTCAGAATACTTCAAGATTTGGTAATGCTGTCGGGGCTTTTTACAAGCCTCTGGATCAGTATTGGTTGTTTTTTTCAAGTCTTGGT
>CAYITT010000034.1:0-6617 GCA_964366275.1 uncultured archaeon | reverse complement strand
ATGGAAATGCAAAACTACTAGCCGCATAGGCCATTCTTCGCCCCTGATAGCAGGTGATAGTATATTTGTGGGCGACTTTAATGTAGATGAGACTTCAACTAGTGGCAGTCTTTACTGCATAAATAGAAATGGATCGCTAAAATGGAAGTTCTCTACAGGTAACGCAATAGTTTCTACGCCACTCATTCACAAAGGCATTTTATTTTTTGGGAGCTGCGACGGATTTCTGTATGCAATCTCTTTGAAAAAAGAAGAACTATTGTGGAAATTCAGAACGCTTTATGAAAAAGTAAATTTTGATCAATTAAAATCGATAAAACATACTGAAATAGGGGAAGAAAGGTTAAGAAATATATTAAGTACATGGGCACCGGAAACTTCATTGGAAACTGCTAAAAATCGTGACTATGAAAGTCAGAAAACCGACTACAATAAAAATGTAACACTTTACGGGAGCAGCAAAGATGCTGAAAAATTTTCTTATGGTCAAGATTACAGGAATAAAAGAAAACCATACAATTAATGCGATATAGCACCACATCAAAATTATTTATACATCTCACGCTATAATCTGGCGTGGTGATCTGAATGAAGCATAGAATTTATGCTGATGGAATGCTCAAAGAGAGACGGAAGGACCCGCCCTCTAGGGAAGAAATAACAAAAATAGAAAGAGTGTACAACGCCAGTATGAGAGGGACAACACATAAAAGCTTCTATAGCGGGCTTAGGAGAATTGAGCACATAGAATATATTTTTGTAACAAGTCAAAGACATTCCGGCAGTTCTTTATAATTTCTTTATCTTGCCGGGTCGCGGCTCGAAGCAAGCGCCTTCCTCTAAAAGTTCGTTGACAATAGGATCAATGACATCTTCCGGCAGGCCGGATGCTTTGACGAGTTCTGTATAATCACATCCGTTTCCCTCGTCCAGTGTTTCTACAAGTTTAAGCACACTTTCTTTATCTTTGTTTCCAGAAGCCGGTTCTTCTGCTGGCGCTGACGACAAAACAATCGCCTCGACTTCTTCCTGGTTGATCCCGAATCGCTCTTTCATTATTCTCTGCAGTTCTGTTAAGTCAGAAACCTGTTTGCTATGCTCAAGGACAACTTTTCTTTTTCTGTCTATCTCTTTTTTTTGTACACGTATTTCCAGCTCACGAAGCAGCAAAAAATTCGGATCTTCTATCTGGCTGATGATTTCAGGCATTATATACAATTCGCCCTGGTATTCCTTTATCTTTCCTATTACATCTACTTCGCTGCCCGGCCCGATCTTCTCGAACATTGCAACTGACGAGAAAATTTTGGCACGAATAGTATCTGTTCCATCGTCAAGTGTTATTGAGGCGAATTTGCCGCTCTCTGCCACGAACTTGTCAACTACAGTCCCGTTAACTCGCACGCGCGAAAGACGAGCGCCATGAGAAGTAAGAACGTAGTTAGGATTGAGTCCTTCCTGAGCCATATACTTTCCGTCTGTTATCTGCTTTATTCTTGTCTTGAAAGAGTTCAGTCTTTTCTTTTCCATCGTAATACTTCCTCCTGAAAAATTTAAGCCTATTGTTGTAATTGTATTGTAATTAGTCATGCACTTTTCGTATGAAGCCGTGCTTGGGAAAGAAAACGTCCCCCTTTTGCACAAGATTTTCTATCAGCTCGTCAACGCCGTCAATGGCCTGGTTCTCTGCCTCAGCTTTCAGGTCTTCTACTGCGACCTCTTTCATTTCTTTCTGCATTTTGCCAAGTATGCTTAACAACTTCAGTATTTTATTCCGCTTGTTTGCGGTAACTCCTCCCTCCACGCGGTCAATATCAAACGTCTTTGTTTCCATGTCATAGCCAAGCTGGATCAGCGAAGCCATCATAAGTTTTATGGCACGCTCTGCGTCGTCTTTTCTGATTGAATTATCGAGACGAATCTTTGCAGACGCTTCTGCAAGCCTTAGCAGTGCTTCATACTGACGTAAAGTAATACTCACTGCTGACGATTCGGCAGTTGCATACTTGTTTCTCATGTCTATGTAAAAATTCTTCAGCATCTCTGCAGCTTCTTCCGAAAGGTCTATTCTGTCTATGCGGCGCGCGTAAGCTATGTATTTTTTCAGCAGAATTGTCGGTATAGGAGGCGTCAAAGATGCGGGGTGCATACGAGACATTATTATGTGAGAAGCAAGCTGTTCATCCATTGCTGCCGAAGGCTTATCGCGTAAAGCGAATTTCAAGTCGAAACGAGACAAAAGCGTCTCAGGAATCTGTATCTGCTCGCCTATCGGCACGAAAGGATCAAACCTCCCGAACTTTGGGTTAGCACCGGCTAAGACGGCTGTCTGTGCAGGAAGCGTAGCTACAATAGATGCCTTTGCGATGCTAACGGTCTCGACAGACGTTGCTTCGTGCATGGCTATCTGGTCGTCGCGATTCATCTTGTCGAACTCGTCTATTGCAATCATTCCTTTATTGCATAAAATGAGAGCGCCGGCTTCAAGCATCCAGGTTCCCGTCTCTTCGTCCTTCCGCACAGTAGCCGTAAGACCTGCACCGGATGCGCCTGTACCAGAGACATAACGGCCGCGAGGGACAAGGGATGAAACAAGCTTCAGGATCTGGGTTTTACCGACACCAGGATCACCTGTGATTAGAATATGAATATTGCCACGAACTCTTGTGGTGTCAGGAAATACATGCGCTACCCCGCCGAATAATTGCAGTGCAACCGCATCCTTTATGTCATCGAAACCGAAAATTGCCGGAGCAATAGATGCACGCAGCTTGTCATAGACGTCAGGACTCGCTGCAAACTCTTTTATCTGCCTCTCTTCTTCGGGACTTATGTCCAGTTCTTCATATTCAGTCTGGCTCATCTCGACATGGTTTGCTTCAAATACCATTCCCATGTCAATTGCCATTTTACCTTTGATGTGTTTCTGCACTTCCTTCAGTATGCCAACAATAACAAGAGTTGCTCCAGTGTCAGTTTTTTTCTGCATCCTCGGTGTTGTAAGATCTTCCTTCAGCACAGCTGTAATCTCACCAGGCTGTTCACCGCTGGTTACTTCAAAAGGTTCCTGAGCAGTCAGCCTGCGTACGTCTATCATTTTTTTGTCAATGAGATTGAAATCGCCCCGACGGCCGCATTCACACACAATAGGCTTCTGCAGTATCCTTGTATCCTGTTTAACAACTATCTTTGCTTTGCAGTCAGGGCATTCGAATGCCGCCTCATATATCTGCGGCTTGACTTCCGTGGCTCCGCGAATTGTTGCACGGACAGACCAGAGCTGATTGAGGTGAACGGCGCGCAAATTACGTATCCGGATATCCCTGCTTTCGGGGAGGTTTCTTATTCTTACGTTTATCCGCTCATCAGTGTTCATCACAGCTGCTGCCGCGACATTGAAAGCCTTGATAACGCGTTCCGGGCTCTGAAGAAGCTCGTCGGCCAGTATCGGGTCGAAGCGGTCGAGATAAGAAAAATCCACTGCAATTGCACGCTCTTCTTTCAGGGCTTTGGTTAAGTCAGAATAGTAAAATTCAGAGAGAAATCTTTCCAGTTTTTCCTGAAGGTCCATGACATCCAGAAGCCTAGAGTGTATTTAGAGCTGAGGGCCCCATCGTTTCTCTTGGAAATTGTATAGCTTTTCGTAATCGTTTGATAATAAAACTAAAACAACTCGTTTCAATTACGATTTTGTGGGTTCGGGAAATCCAATTTTGTATCCCTTTTCCCTGAGTTTGAATGCAGTAACGTCGTCGTTAGTCAGTTTGCGTCCGAGTTCACAAACTTCCGACCAATAACCAGTAGGAATATCGAATTCGTGTCTGCTGTATGCCATGGCTGTGAATATTTTTTCTTTATATGGATAACCAGGATCCTGATGAACCTCGTCTATTCTTCTTTCAACTTCTTCTTTTGTTAGGCCAGAATAAATCTCGATTGCTCTTACAACATCTTCTAAAGGCGTTTCTTTATCGAGGGCCATTCTATCAGCTCTTCAGTGAACGCAGCTGGGCTTCTAATTTTGCCACTGCTTTCTTCACGCTATCAAGAGATTTCGCCCCGGCGCAAACAACACGACCGGACGAGAATAACAAAAATGCCACCTTAGGATCCTGAATTCGGTAAACAAGACCAGGGAACTGTTCCGGTTCGTATTCGCTGTTCTCCAGCTGAAAAGCCAGCTGATCGAGGTTTAGCTCTTTTCCGAGGTTAACTGCAACGACTATGTTCTCTATCTTCACTTTCAGCTTTTCTTCGTTGAAGCGGATACCGATCTTCTTGATGTTCTTTACCGTTTTCTTCAGTGCTATCTTCGCTGCTGCTGTAGAACGCGCTCCGACGCAGATTATCTTTCCGCTCCTAAATATCAATGTAGCAACCTTAGGGTTATCCAGCCGGTAAACAAGACCAGGGAACTGTTCCGGTTCGTATTCGCTTGACTCTAAAACATTCAATAACTTGTCCAAAGAAATGATCTTCTTTATGTCTGTAGACGCAACGACGTTTTCTATTTTTATTTTCTCAGCCATAAAACCACACTCCGTGTTAGATTGAAGCACACAGCAGAAAGGCGCACGAAGTGCGCCAGTTCGTGTGCTTCGTTTTTTTGATTAAGCACTCCGTTTTCCAGTATTTAAACGGGGTATTTAAATATGAGACCAAACATTTAAATACTAACCCAAATGTGATGCCAATGCTTTACAGAGACGTAATAAAAATCGACACAAAGACGAAAAATTTCTACAATA
Organism: uncultured archaeon; assembly: GCA_964366275.1. GTDB lineage: Archaea > Aenigmatarchaeota > Aenigmatarchaeia > GW2011-AR5 > GW2011-AR5 > GW2011-AR5. The sequence goes on along the minus strand of CAYITT010000034.1, from coordinate 1,869 downwards.
TCACAGAAAGGATATCTAAAGTCGTTCAAGAAAGCACGCTCAGAGACGGGCTTTGCAACATATTCCTCAAAGGGACGACTGCTGCAATGTTAATAAACGAGAACGACAGAATGCTTGTGGAAGACTTTAGAAAGATGCTTGAGTTCGTTGCCCCTGACCCGGAGGATAAGATGTACCAGCACCCGGAAAATGCACACTCGCATATACGTTCATCGCTACTTCACAGCACGCTGACCATTCCAATTGCCGACGGAAAATTGTTCCTTGGCGAATGGCAGAACATACTTCTTTTCGAATTCGACGTGACACCGAGAGAAAGAGACATCGTGATAACACTTTACGGGAACTAACGCTTTTATTGCAATGAATGCAGTTCAATACTACGACCTTTAGGTCGTTTATACTATTGCATTCTTGCAAAAATGCTACGGGCTTTAACCCGTAGATATTTATTCACGGCAATGTAAGTATCCATAATGCAACTAAAAGTGTGTCCGAGCTGCGGGAGCAAAGAAGTCGAAATTTCTGCTCCTTTCATCTGGTTTGGCGACAGAATATATAGATGCAGGAAATGCGGATTTAGCTCGCCTCTTTTCCCGGAAGATTCTCATATACCTAAAAAGAGAAGTAAAAAATGAAAATCGAAGACGTGTATAATGTACCAGTGGTTACGGGACTATGCCTGATTGCTCTGGTTGTTATACTCAAAAACGTGCTAAATGTCCCGGCAGAAATTCTGTCAAGGGATGTTATAATTTACATAGCTGGCTACAGCGGAATGGCAATATTTGCGAAAGAGGATAAAACCAAAGTCTGGTCGGCCGTTGTGATTCTGACAACCGCGGCCATAATCGCGTTCTATGCATTATTTTAAGGAATGGGAATAATTCTTATTATGAAGCTAGCTGCGCTCATAACCGGCGGAAAAGATTCGCTTTACTCTCTTTACCTAGCGAGCAAGGAATACGAAATAGTCAAGCTCGTTGCGCTCAAGACTGATCCGTACATACACGTAATTCGGAAACAGGCTGCTATGATGGGATCGTATCTGATTGAAACGGATGACCTTGAGAAGACGCTATCGCTGCTTAATGTTGACGGGCTTGTGACCGGGTCGACCGCTTCTACACAGGGAAAGATGGACATCGACAGTATCTGCAAGCGGCTTGACCTGCTCTACATCTCCCCGCTCTGGCATATGCATCCACAAGAGTATGTCAGCGCGATGCTTGCAGACGGGTTCGAGATGATAATAGCCAGCGTGAATGCTCATCCTTTTAATCGCGACTGGCTGGGGAAAAAACTCACAGAAGAAACACTAAACGAGCTAATAGAACTGGAAAAAAAGTACGGCATCAATGCGGCAGGCGAAGGCGGCGAATATGAGACGCTTGTGATGAATTGTCCGCTTTTCATTCGCGGGCTTGAGATAGACGCTGAACCCCACTGGGAAGATAATAAAGGACATCTGGAAATCCAGAATGTCAGGTTAAGACAGCACTAATTACGACTTTATCTTTTGTCTCATTTTGTACGTATCCGCGTGGGCAGCGTAAGCCAACCAGCCTTCTATGCTCTTTTCACTGCCTCTCTCAAGCATCTTCCTAAAGCGTAGAAGGTTTCTTTTGTAAGGAAGCTTGTAATGATAGAATACGCGGTAGCCTAGAAGTTTCGTTCCTTTGTGAAGAGGGTAGACATTTGTCTTCTGCGGATGCAGTTCAAGTTTTATTGTCTTCAGAAAATTCTCAGTTTCATTCTTCCATAAAGCCAACTGTTCTTTGCTACTATGAAGAACCACAAAATCGTCCACATAGCGTATGTAATATTTCGCTTTCAGCTCGTGTTTTACAAACCTATCAAGTTCGTTAA
>CAYITT010000033.1:0-6732 GCA_964366275.1 uncultured archaeon | reverse complement strand
AAAAACGCCCGGCAAACAGACGTACCGAAGGTACGTCATCCGCTCCTGATTACGTCTACATCAATCCGGAGATGCTTTACCTCGATAAGACACTTGAGCATCTTGGTCTGACCCACGACCAGCTTATTCTTGTTGCCATACTAATGGGCACTGATTTCAATCCGGGCGGTGTAGCTGGTTTTGGTCCTAAAAAAGCACTGGAGCGGGTGAAAGAGAGAAAGACGTTGAAGAAGGTGTTGGAAGATCTGCCATGGGAGTTTACTGTTTCTCCGGAGGAGATATTCTCTTTTTTCAAGGATCCGCCGTCGGTGAAATATAACCTAAAATTTGGCACGCCTGACGAATCCGCAATTAAACGCTTTATGTGTGACGAGCACGATTTCTCGGAAGAGCGGATAGAAAACGCCATGAAAAAAATTACCGAGAAAAAAGACGGCCAGAAGTCACTGGGCCGCTGGATCAAATAATACGGATCTTTCTTTTAGAAAAAGAAAGCTACGTTTCACCAAAGAAAACTTATTATAATATTTTCTTTTGCCCACGGTAGCTTTTCTTCCTAAGAAAAGCTCCGTTACGGGGCGATATTACAACCGCATGCTTTTACGCATGTTCCAGGATCATTTGATATGGCTGTGGTGAGTCCTTTTAGTTGGCAAATTTCGCTAAATGGTGTAGTAAGACTGGCTGAACCCTGCTTCTGGTAGCTTACTTCAAAGTTCAGATCGGCACAGTTCCAGGATGATCTTAGTTTCTGGCAGCCTTCGCCAAATGCCTGTTCTAATTTGATGGAACCCTGTCCGCTGCCAAGCTGTCCGGCAAGAAATGCGCCGATAGTAACGAGAACCAATACCGCGATAAGCACGACGACTATCATGTTTATCGGCAGTTCCATACCCTTTTTTGACATGATTCTATTATGGCGTAACTGTGTATATATACTTTTCCGGAAAAACTCTCAGATGCTCATTATTCCAAGCCTCTTGGTGATATGCCTGTTGATAGTGCCTGCTCTTATTCTTGGCTACATGTTTTTCGAGAAAAATGAAGAAGAATTTCCTGGATAAGGAAGTATTACCCTCGGTATTATACTATTGGTTTTCCATATGTCGGACACACATAACAACAGCTCTGTATGCATTGCAGATTAGCTGCTGATCCGTCGCAGGCATAGTTGAATCCCTGTCGTCTTTTCAACTCGCCGCAGGCTTTTCCTATGCCGACAAGAACGTCCTGGCTCGCGCCCTTTGGCGCGCCATTGTCACCCTTGCATTCGAAATCTATACTGACATAAGCCCCGCAAAACTTGTTTCTGTCCGCCTCGAGTTTGTACTGATCTTGCGCCGGTGCCGCCTGAGAAAGGAAGAAAAACAGAGATATGGAAAGAACAGTCACTCCGAGTATAAGGTAAATGACGGTTTCAATCGCCATTGATATGCCTTTCATTTTCGATCACCGCAGGTAGCGAAAAGAAATGCGGAATGAATGAAGCACTTCATAACAACTAATTATTTGCTTAGAATATATAGTTCTCTTAGAACTACACAGGTTAAGCTTTTGAATTAACCATATATAGTTACGGGGCGGCAACGAGTACGAATCCGGTATTAGTGCAGCTCAATACACCACCCAGCAGCACTCCGTTGCATATGTCCTGCGGAAATATAATGTTGCTTGTTTGATCTCCTATTTGTAAAGACTGCTCGGTGCTGAGGCCTGGCAGTTCATCTGGTGTCACACCACATACGAACATATAACCGCCGCAGCAGGACAGGTCTTTCTGTCTGTTTAGACTAAATTCTACATGAGGCACTCCTGTTATGTTTGCCCAGTTTATACAGTTCAGTGCAGGCAAACTGTCCGTCACGCCAATATCCAGCACTACAGGTCTTTTTTCAAACGTGTTTGACTCTTCGTCATTATAGTAGTAATTCCCTCTTTCGGTATCTGGTATGGCAATGCATACCTTACCGGTCGATTCTTCGCACGCAATGTAGTTGCATGGATCACTCCTTGTTGCCGCTGTTCCGTTTTTCATTATTTCCAGATGCAGATGCACCCCGGTTGATTTTCCGGTGCTGCCCATGACACCAACTTGTTGGCCCGCTGATACGGTATCGCCGACTGCAACGCTTACAGCAGAGAGATGTGCATAAAACGAGTAAACATTTTCATGCTTTATCAAAACAAAGTTGCCGTAGCTTCCGCAGGTATTCGGGCAGTTTTTATTCAGATCGATTACTTTCCCGTCTGCCACTGATTTTACAGGCTCGGATACGCCGTCTATTGTAGGCGCTACATCCAATCCTCCGTGGAATTTGCCTATGTCCTGACTTAACGGATCTGTTCTGTAGCCATAACAGCTGGATAATTTTTTGCTGTCAGTAGGCCATTGAAGCTGGATCGTAGGCGCCGATGAATTTTTTTCTACGTATCGTATGAATGCAGTGTAGTTGACAACAAGACCCTGTCCGCTCGGGACTATCTGCAGAGTTGAATCATCAGAGGCGGCTAAATACACGGTCTTGACGTTTGTAATTGCTGTTATGTCATTCTGGTAAGGTCCGTTTGCATCGGCCACTACACCTTTCACGACAGCTGCTATTCTATCTTTGTACATAGTCATACTGGGCGTAGTGCCGTTCGGCTGATAGTTTAATACCGGGTCGTTTATGGAATAAAAATTATCACCCACTATCAGGAAATTTTCCACTGCCTTTCTCCCTGAAGCCGCCATTATCTTTAGGGACGTTTCTATCGTGTTATTGTTCGTTGTTTTAGCGTCTATTGTGCCGGAAGTTGTTTTAGCAACAATTCTCTGCGTGAACAGAGAGTCTATGTTTTTGTCATTGAGGATTATGTCATACGTCGGCTCTTTCCTGTCTATGCTGACACCGCTTGCATCGACAGGATTTTTCAAATCGAGATATTTGCCGATGACAAGTTTTTCTTTTATGTAATTTATTATATGATTGTCCCGAGGATAGCATATCTGAGGGTTCATGCCGAAAGCATTATATTTATCAGGCTCATCGGGTATTCTTTTCTTCGGATTTCCCTGGCCATCGTATGCAAAATCTCTCTTCTTGTCCGAGTACCCATTATACCAATATCCCTGCGTTATGCGTCCGTCGTCATATCCGCAACCGACTGCCTCATCAGCAGTCGCAAATATTGTTTGTACGGTTGATATGAACCATGTCATGCCAAGAGAACGATTGAAAAGGCCGAAAGTGCTCTTTAGCCTCAATGCCTCCAGCGACTCTAGGTTCAGTTTGGCATTGCTCTGCACAACGTTGTCGACCATATACAGATATATGCCGAAGAACGTGAGAAATATTATGATAACCATCACGGTTCCCGCAGTTGTTGCTACGCCTTTCATGGAGAACCCCCGCTTGCTTCCACTTCCAGAGTGCCGATTGTGTTTTTGTAAAGCAGTGGAACAACAGCCTGTGTTGTAACGCCTGTTTCTACATCAAGTTCATCCGTCCTTTCAGCGCAACAGAAAGGCGTTTTGCCACTATTAGGGTTTTTACATTCATCGGTCTTTCCCAGATTAACCTGGCCTTTCCCGCATTCTGTAGCTTTATGGAATGATGTTTTTTCACCTTCTGAACAAACACCACGGCCGTTGCCGCAGACTATGACATCATATTTGCCTCTGGCATTCCCATTTTGTTCATATTCCTGTGGTTTGTATACACAACAAAATATTGATGACGTGTCGGATGGCCGTGGACCAGGGGCCGCACATTTTCCCTTCGGATCCGTGGGATCGAGCGATACATAGCCCACATCGCATCCTATGCTGGAATCAATACACCATCCCTTGTTGTCTTCGCCGCATCTTGTCTCTATGTTGTCGACCTCGGTCAGAGTAGCATCCTTAACTTCTACACCAATTCTGTAATAAGTGAATCCGTAAAGTTGTAAAATAAGTCTCAGGCCTGCCGGAAGAACCTTTGAATTGGAACTCTCTGTCGATCCTGTCGCCACGGTTTCAATCGCATGCTCCAGAATTTGTCTGTCAACAACTTTCATGTGCGTCAAAACCTCCGCCAGCTGAAATGGTTTGCTGGCTATTGAAACAAAATTTACCGAATATACTGCCGGTTCGCCGGAAATTATGTTAAAGTTCAGTTTTATGTAAACCAGGAAACTTATCATGACCAGACCTACAAGTATGAGTAAGAAGATCAGCGTCATTCCTATACTTTCCGGCATCTCCTGGCCTTTCATTGAACCGACTGACGTACCTCTGGTACGTCTTTCTTTCTGCTTTATTTGTTTTATTTTACGCATAACATCACCGTTGCAACCTCTCCGTCCGTTGCTATATCCTCCTCTTTCGGCGGACATGTCGCATCTTCTATTTTCATGGGATAAGCCTCAATAAATTTGAATTTCTCCATCTGGAAATCCCACTCACGTCTTAATTCTTTCACAGGTATGTCTGGCATATATCTGCACTGCACCGCTACCTCATTCATCCTGTCGTCGTTCTGATAGAGACACACATGTGTACCGTCTTCGTCGGTGCGATGAAATATGATCGACGGCGCGTTAGTCGGATCCAGCATCGGTATCTTTGAAGGATCAAAATTAATTCTGGCAACTGTTTTCGTTTCGTATGCTTTTTGCACGGCGCATGTCATTCTCGTCAGTAGTGAGTCATATGTCGTCAGTCTTAGCTCGGCCTGCGTGACATCGTCGCCAGTGTCTATGGATGCCGGAAACGTTGAAAAAGTTTTTTCATAAAGTCCGCCTTCGGTTTTCGCAAAATTATCCTCGAATTCGCGGTAGCTTTCGGGATCGTTCCCGAATTTCCATGTGTGCTTGCTTATCCACTCGTCACCTTTTTTACACTGGCAGAAATTTGTGCCAAATACTTCAACATTGCACCTACATTCACTGCCTGCGCCGCATGCGCTATTACAAAAACCGGTGCACGGTTCGCCGTTCTCGCAAAAAGCCTCTTTATCTATTAATGATTCTATCTCCACAACGTATCCGTAGTCGCAGTATCTTGCGTAAAGTTCTACCTCTTTTGTCGTTTCGAGCTTATTGAGTTCCGCTGCGCTGAAGACCGATCTGTCCGAAGCCAGCTTTGTGCCTGATAGCGCGTCGGAAAGCTCCATGTTAAACCTTTGCAGATCATCATTGAGTATTGTTACTTTCAACGAAAAGAAAAGAAATATCATGAGGACTATAAAAATCAGTGCCGGTCCCATGCGTAAAAGATACATGAACATGGCGATCGGTTCAAACTGTGACATCTTCTAACCCCTTGTTATCCTCAATGTGCCGTCGTTTTTCAACAATTTTATTTTTTTCATCGTCTTGCAGTCAAACTCCTCGTCTGCAACAACCGGAACAGTTTTTAACAAACCTATCGTCTCGGAGATGTCTTTTCCGCCGACATTTATTTTTACAGATATTACGTCTCCTGTGATCCGGATATTACACTTGGTTCTAGGCAGATTGAGCATGTAAGCGGTCCCGTCCGGTGCGGTAGATACAATGTTTATTGCGCTCGCGATTCTTCTCGCTTCCAGCCGCGCATTATTTGTTATGGCCTCGTCGATTGCAACCTGTAACGGATTGACAGCGAAAACTATGAAGATCAGTGTCAGCGCCATCGTGACAAAAAGCCATGGCAGAGGGTCCATCTATGGCCACCCCCACCACCACTTTCTGTCCATCGCATCAAAAAGATTCTGTCCTCTCCTTAGTGCTACGTCCGTCGGAAACAGAACGAATAAGTTTCCTGTTGTCTGGCCTTCTGTTATTATACCCGTTTTTTCATGTATGGGTTTTAGTGTAAAGTCGGAAAAGGCACCCTCGTACTCAGGATCAACAACTCCGCCAAACCCTCCCAGATCTTTTTTGTAAGGATCCAGTGTGAAACAGAAACTGTCCCTGTGTTTTATGAAAACTCTAAGGCATTGGTCGGCTTCTCCGTAGGACGGATAATCAACATTGTCGATCTTTATACCAAGTTTCTCAACGCATGTAGTTCTTTCGCCTTTCTTCTGCAGTTTTTCGTCTTCGCCGAAGTCGTAAATTGGATACGTTACAATATCAGTGCATGGATTCGAGTTCTTCGCATAGTAAGACTCCGGATAATTGGCAACGTTGCACGTAGTCTTTTCTATCATCATCTCATTAGTGGAGCACGGGCTTACTATAGCAAGTTCGCCTATCTTTACAGACAGCACGTAAGCAACGCCGTTTTTCACGATGTCATATATCTGATAGAGCCCCACAACGAGTCCTAGACCAGCTAATCTTATTCCTATATACCCGCTTAGTTTTAACCCGGCCATAATAGTGATCCACGACCCGCCGCCTGCGATAACATTACCAAAACCTATTTTTTTCCACAATTCATCGGAACCTCCGGCAGATTCGTCATAAATTAACTGCACATTTTTTATGTTGCTGCACTGGGCCAGCGGAAATCTATACACCCCGTCTCTTGTCTTAAGACATAGCGAATTTTCCCCGCATGTGGCGTATTTTATCGAAGATTTTTCAAAAGTTGTCAGACCTGCGTAGTTATTGAACTTGAAGACATTACTACCTTCGTCTGTTTTCCACTCACCGAATTTTTTAAGATTTTCATTTGTTTGATCCCATGTGCCTGACGCGCCCCCGCCGCCCACACCGCCCCCCCCGCCGGCGCCGGTGGGTGGTGGCCGGTTTTCCCCAAGATAAAAATACGCGCGAGAG
>CAYITT010000032.1:0-6781 GCA_964366275.1 uncultured archaeon | reverse complement strand
CTTTGGGATAACTTCATTCTCAACGCGAATTATTATCTTACCCTGGTTTACAAATTCTACATCTGCGTTACGATCGAATCTACGTATCTCCGCCAGAATCTGCTTTTTAGCCAGTTTCTCCAGTCCGCTTTCTCTAGCGGAAGTAGATTTGACTGGTATCACAACCGTCTGGTCGCCATACGTGTATATCTCGTATTCCATTTTGTCCGTTTCGAAGTCTTTGACTTCTACAACCGGTCTGGCTAAATCTGCTTCAGTCATGCCGGTCGGCGTACGAACAACAAGAGTAAGATAATACACCTTGTCGACACGCCCGTCTTTTATGTATATTACTGTGTCAATTAGATGCGGAACCATTCCTAACTCAACACGACTGATAAATCTCTGTATTGAGTCTATAGGTTGTGTCGCGTGGACTACTCCAATCATTCCTATACCTGCCAGGCGCATATCTGCGAATATTTCAAAATCCTCAGTCTTTCGCACTTCATCATATATTGTGTAATCTGGTCGCACAAGCAAAAGCATGTCTGCTGTATTCTCGAAAGAACCTTTCAGCTTAGTGTATTGTGTTATTTCCGGCTTAACCTGCAAATCTCTGGGAGATTCCATTGTCTTCACAATCTTGCCTTTTTGTTCAAAGAACTCGGCCACGCTTGCGGCAAAAGTCGATTTTCCTGATCCAGGCGGGCCTGATATAAGAACGCCTTCCGCATTCTTCTCGAGCCTGTTTTTGAGCTTCTCGGAAAGCACATAGTCATCAAGCGTGAGTTTAGCTATCGGTCTTACTACAGTAACTTCTACACCGTCTGAAAATGGCGGGCGTGCTATTGCTATTCTCATGTTGCCCTGCTGCACGACTGTTGCCGTGTGGCCGGACATCTCGACAAAAGAATCATCCTCGTATCTCGCACTGTCCATTATTTCTTTTATCATTCCTTCGAGCTGCTGGGACGTCATTATTTCGTCGGATAATTTAACCAGCTGGAATTTTCCCGGCATGCCGCGCTTCGCTGCAGGCACAGTCCCTTCCTTCAGATGAAGACTCATTGTGTCCGGAGTCATCATAGAAGAAAGCATCGTAGATGTTTTCTTCTCGTATGGCGCGAAGTATCTTGTCTTAACACCTTCCGCTTCTGCAAACATATACTGAACGTAGTCAGACGTGTAGATTACCGCGTCGTTTTCTTTGGCGACGTCAATAATAAGAGCGTCTATACGACCTGCTTTTGCAAGCTGGATTTCCTCCATTGTCTGTCTGCGACCGTACTTTGTTATTGTTATGTTCTTGTACGTAGTGCGCAGCTTCTTCATCTCGGCAAGTCCTTTGAAGCCGATTTCACGGCCTTTTGATGCCTGAGCTCGAAGCTCTTCAACTGCAAATTCAGGGATTATAATCTCTGCTTCGCTTATTTCTCCTTTTTCTATCAGATCTGTGAGTATGCCCGATATGAGCACGCTCGTGTCTGGTACTATTTTTTCTTTCATGTATTTTCACCTTATTTTTGTTTTTTAGCGGAACGTCTTTATTATAGCTTTTCGCTAAAACGTCCCGCGTTTCCTTAATTCATTTACCGACCGAAATGCCAAAGGCATTTCATCTGGTCCAGAAGTAAGAGTCTTTCAATTCAATTACATACGAAGCTTTATAAACTAATGTTACTTCATAGTAGCGATACGTATGGCGTCTTATTGGGGGTCCGTAGCTAGACGTGTAGCATTGGCTACAGCAGGTTTTACGACTGGTATTGTTTTGCTTAAACCTGTTATTCTTCCAGACGATTCTTATGAAAATATTCTCAAAGATTGGAAAACACCGGCAGCGTATTCGCTTGCAATTACAGGTGCTATATTTGGCAATCTGATCGAATACAAAAAACGGAATAAAAGTCAATAACTTGCCCTAAGAAAATCGCCGTATTCATCGAGTTAGCTACCTTACACTAATTCGAATTCCTCCAAGACGGCACCGCATTCCTTGCAGAATTTGGTACCGTGGACCGGATCGTATGAAAGGTAATCCGAGCCACACTCCATGCATCTCATGTTCTATCACAATAAGACTAAGGCCTGTGGCATAAAGAACCTTTTGGTGCGACTTTAATCTTAAGAATTTACTATGTCCAGAACGCGCTTCAAATTTCTGAATTCAATTTCCTTCTCGGTGCCGGTTTCCATATTGCGCAGCTTGAATACCCCGCTCTTTATTTCCTTCTCGCCGAGCACAATAACAAACTTTATTCCCTTTGAGTTTGCGTACTCAAACTGCTTGGAAAGTCCACGTCCGGCAACGTCACACTCAACATTAAGGCCAATTTCTCTCAGTTCTTTTGCAAGTTCTGTTGATTTTTCTTTCGCCTTCTCGTTTACATTGGCAATGTAAACATTGACCTTTGTTTTTCCCAGATCCAGCTGAAGAAAGTTAACAAGACGGTCAATACCGAGAGATATTCCGACTGCCGGAGTCGGTTTGCCGCCAAAATTCTCTATCATGGTGTCGTAGCGGCCGCCGCCAGTTATAGTAAGGTCGCCCTCCCGACAAATTTCGAAAACATTTCCAGTGTAATAATCAAGTCCCCTTATCAGGCTCATATCGATTTTGGCAGTAAAGCCGTAGGTCTTCAGTTTTTCTACGAGCTCTTCCAGTTCTTTTACTCCCTGCTCCCCTTTTTCATCACCGTTCATAAGATGTTTGATTTTTTCAGGGTTTTCAGAACGAATAAAATTGAAAATAGATTCTATTGAAGGTCCTTCTATTCCTTTTTTACCAAGCTCTTCCCTAACTCCATCTTTTCCAATTTTATCAAATTTATCCATCGTACGCATAACTTCGCCTGACTTACTGCCCACTGAAGCGAGTCCTCTAAGAAACGAGTCAATTATTTTCCTGTTGTTTATACGAACTGTAAAGTCGGAGAAGCCTATTTTTTTCAGAACTTCGCACGCGCATGCGACTATTTCAGCATCTGCATCGGTTCCCGGCGCGCCAACAATATCTATGTCCGCTTGCGAGAATTCACGATACCTTCCGGAGCCCGGCCTGTCATATCTCCATACCGGACCGATCTGGTAGCGGCGAAATGGCTTTGGAATGTCAGGGTTATTTACGACGACTCTTGCCAGCGGGACTGTGAAATCAAATCGTAAGCCAAGCTCCCGATCAGACTTGTCCTTGAAATAATAAATTTCATCCTTTATTGCATCGCCGGACTTTGCTGTCAACAATTCATAATCTTCGAAAGCCGGCGTTTCCAACGGATCAAAACCCCATTTCTCGAAAACAGAGCGCGCGGCGTCAATAACAAACTGCCGCTTTATCGAGTCTTCAGGCAGAAAATCTCTTGTACCTCTGGGTGTTTGGAATCCCATAATCATCTATTGTCACCTCCGCTTTAAAATGTAGGGTAGTCGCCCGATTCTATTATTGCCAGCTCGTATCGCCGCCTTGCTGCGTCGACTGATCTTGCGATTTTATCTTTGTCAGAACGATACAGAGACGATGCTCTTAGTTCGTCGTATAGATTGTCTAAATATCTAAGCTTTTTAGCGAGTTCTTCGAACCCCATTTGTACCCCTCCTAATTTCGATTTTATTTTCAGAAGTAGTAAGAACCAATATCAACCTCTCGCCTATTCCTATACCGAGCGTCTTGCGTATATCGGAAGGAATGCAAACACGGCCTTTTTCATCAACAGAAACAGTGAATTTTACGGAGTTTTTACTAGACAAATCCTTGTCTCTTGTGAACTAATCCACCAGTTTTACGCTCCATTTTTATCACAACAATCATTGAAATAAAACAGATTTAAAGAAAACGTGGGACGCCAGAATCCACTTAAATACGCATCGTTTATAGGGAAAAGTATGGCAGACAAAATCAGGTGCGCGCACATATTGGTGAAGACGGAACAGGAAGCGAAAGAGATATACGAGGATGTAATGAACGGTATTTCCTTCTCTGCGTTAGCTGAGATGAAATCAACGTGTCCTTCGCGGAAGAGAGGCGGGGATCTCGGGCCTTTCGGCCGCGGCCAGATGGTAAAACCTTTTGAAAAGGTTGCGTTCGCTCTCGAGAAGGGCAAAACGTCAGGTCCTGTCAAAACTGAATTCGGCTGGCACATTATCAAGAGACTAGAATAAATCAGGGTTTTAAAATTTGTTTTAGTAAAATGTAAGTCGAAAGAACACTAACCAAAACGCCTGCGGCAATTATCAACCAAATCAAAATGTTCAATGAATACAATGAGTTGTTTATGTTGTCCATACTATAATAGAGTTCTATCACCCCCGAAGGCTTTTGGCCATCTACAAAAACGATGGGCGTATAAATTTCCATCAATTGTCTGTAACTAATTTCTCCTATATTTTCTTCCCCGAGTGGCGTTTTTATTTCTGCAACTACCTCTCCTTCTATGGCTTCCTGAAATTCTTTGTTATCCGGAAACTGTTTTCCAACTATTTCTGGATTATCAGAATATATAACCACAGCGTTGTTGTCCCAAACCTTTATTCTAATTAATTCAGACGTCTTCAGATTTTTATCAAAAAAAGATTTCCATACAAAACTGTCTCTCTCATAATTAGGTGACGTAAATAAGCTCTCGTCCAAATTTTGTTCTGCTCTTAACGCGGCTATGTTTGATACGATATTTTTTGTCCTTTCAATTTCAATGCTTTTTACATTCTCGTTTATTAAGAAGCCTGTTGTAAAGCCAACAAGTACAAGAATTAGCACGGTTGTTACTCGCACCTTGTCTATTAGAGACGTTGTCATATTTGTTATTGCACTCCTTGCCTATAAATAAAATTGAGAAGGGCAGCTAGCGGGATTTGAACCCGCCCTAGAGGCTCCACAGGCCCATATGCTACCAAGCTACACCATAGCTGCCATTTGTAAAGAGTATAAAGAAAGATACTTATTAAAGAACTGATTATTTCTTTTTTCTTATGACTGCAACGTCGCCTATAGACTGCGCAAATTTACTTCCCTTATTTGATTCTATTTCCACTTCTTCGAGCCCAAGTAATTTAATCTTCAATGTTTTTTCCAGTTTTTTGGCAATTTCATTCGTGGGCCGCATTCCCCTTTCAACGCGTTCTATAATGGACGCCTTTTCGCTCATTTTCTCTGCAAGTTTTTCTATCGTCAAACCGGACGCTGTACGCGCGTCTTTGATAATTTTAGCAAAATCCTGTCTTACCTGGGTTTCGTCTATTCTCATCCTCGGTCTGTCGGGCATGTTGTAGCGCATCTCCACTTTCTGCCCCAGCCTCGCGCAGGCTGCACACACGGAAAGCAAAGCACCTTCCACTTCCGCTTTTACAAGCTGCGCATTGCGCCCGCAGAGTTCGCACTCCATGATAATCAATTGAAAGAAGCCTTTTAAATTATGTGAAAAAAGGGTTTGTATGCAAAAGATTGAAAGTGGGTCAATGAATCCAAGAGATATAGAGACAGAAATCCAGAAACTGTGGGAAAAAGAAAATGTTCCGCAAAAAATTGTGGAAATGAACTGGAAAAAGAAAAAATTCTACTTGCTTGACGGGCCGCCCTACGTCAATGGCGTGCCGCACGCGGGCCATGCAAAAACAACAATATTCAAGGATGTCTGGGGCAAGTTCAAGTACATGCAGGGCTATGCAGTCTGGTTCCAGCCTGGATTTGACTGCGGCGGGCTGCCGATAGAAAACAAGGTTGAGAAGCAGCTCGGCATAAAATCAAAAACAGACATAGAGACAAATGTTGGCGTCGACAAATTTATACAGGCTTGCCACAGTTTTGCCAAGGGCAATGAGCCCGTCTGGATGAATTTCTACAAGAAAATAGCTGCGTGGAGAGGGTGGATGGACCCTTATCTAACTTCAGAAAATTATTATCTGGAGTCAGGCTGGTGGACAGTAAAAAAATGGTTCGAAAAAGGTCTTTTTGTAGAAGGCAACAGACCCGGCTTTTGGTGCCCGCATTGTGAAACCGTATTGGCCGGTATAGAAGCGAGCGAATCTTACAAAGATGTGGAAGACCCTTCAATATTCATTAAATTCAAAATACGTGACAAAAAAGAATACCTCCTTGTCTTCACGACAACGCCATGGACATTACCGGCAAATGCGGCAATAGCCGTGCACCCAGACGAATCTTATGTAAAAGTAAGATCAGGGGATGAAACTTTTATAATAGCTGAAAAAAGACTGGAAGAATTCCACAAGCAGGAGAAGGCGTATACAATAATTGAGACTATGAAAGGAAAAAATCTTGCTGGTATAAAATACGATCCTATTGTTGATACGAATTCACAGAAGGAGATAGGGAAAAATCCAAATTCTCACCAGGTTATTCTTTCTGTTCCTGTTATGAAAAAAAGAGTAGCCAGTAAAACTACCGCCAAAGGCAGCAGCGAGAAGGACGAATTCGGACATGTTGTTACAATGGACGTAGGTACAGGCCTTGTGCATATTGCACCCGGACACGGTGATGTAGATAATAAACTTGGCAAACATTACAATCTTCCTGAAGTTTCTCCGGTAGATGAAAAAGGCTGCATGACCGAAGCCGCGGGAAAATACAGCGGCATGTTTGTCAAGACAGCGGACCCGATAATTATAGAAGATCTGAAAAATCACAATAAACTTTTTTATGTGGAAAAAATAGTCCATTCGTATCCGCTTTGCTGGAGATGCAAAACGCCTTTAATATACAGGATGAGCAGACAGTGGTTCCTTAGACTAGATTTGCTGCGTAATAAAATAAGGAATAAGCATACAGCCGCTTTTATTGATGACT
>CAYITT010000031.1:0-6971 GCA_964366275.1 uncultured archaeon | reverse complement strand
TCATGAAGCCTCTGCTTATTGAGATGAACAGGTTTTCTCCGTCATCTGCTATTGCCTTTTTGCGGGCAACTTCGATGAAGTTGTTGTTACCGAATTTCATCTCGTGGCTGCTTAGTGTTTCGAATTTTACCATTTGTATTACCTCCGGTTGTTCCGTGTTTTATGGAAGTACAAGTTGTCTTGTGCCTCTAAAATCATTATAGAAACAAACTTCTTAAGTATAGGAAACGGGACCGGCTTGTGTTGATTTCAGTAGTCCATCAGCCAAGCCACGTCTCTCTGGGTAATTGTATTCGGTCAATCTTTTGGCGCAGTTCCCTATGAAGACCATAAACAACAGCATCTTCCTCTTCTGTTAACCCGCCTGCATCGAATACTAGCTGCTGTTGGCCGCTGCGTTCGATGTATATCCCGATCATGCGCCTGTTAGGATTGTATTTGAAAGTGGATTTTATTCCACGGACCCTTGGTTTCCAGGTATCGTTTAAGCTGCTCAGGACAGCAGCGTCAATTTCCGCTTCCTGGCCTTTCAGTTCATTGAACTCCTCTGGTGAAACTCCGTGTATCAGATACCCATCCTCAGATGAATCATATGCCATGAAGAAGGCTATTTGCGAAAACTTTAAGAATTAGTAATCCGTAAGTCTTCTCTGCCTGAATATCCGGCTTTTCGACAGGTATTGGTTCAACGGGGTACGAAGATGTTTGCCAATATACAATAAAGCTTCTTTGACCAAAGCAAATTTTCTTCCTTCGGAAGAGAAAGCATTTCTGACATTTTCTCTCACCTGCCAGACGCCTAACGGGATGGTGTATCCTTCGTAGATCTCTCTGAACACAACTACTCTTGCCTGTCTTCTGATGTTATGCAGATGTTCAGCAATTCCTATGCGCGAGGCATAATAACCGCCGCCCTCCTGCTCGGCATAAGTTGTTCGCCCTTCGAATGGTTCGTACTCATATTGTATGCCAGCCCATGGACCTCTGGACCAACACTCGAAGTTCTCGAACTCCCAGCTTCCTGGCATTACTAGGATTATGAAATGATTATCAAGGTTCCACGATTCGAAGACGGTTATTTCATTGACAGGCTTGTAAGTGCGGATGTCTTTGAGAAGCGATTTCGCAAGAATGTCATCTGTAGCCGTTATCGCCCATCTTGTCGGGACCATTTTTTTATCCAGTCCAAGCGCCCCAGAGGAAAGTATTGTTGTTATCTTGTATACATCCAGACCGTAATCGTAAAGCATGTTTGCCATCTGGTTTGCCTTTATCTCGTCGCTGACTATTTTCTCTACTCTCTGTTCAATTTTAGGGTTTTCCGTTATCCTTAGACGTTCCAGTTTTGCGAAAGGCCCCATCGGCTGGACGTACGAGTCAAAATTCATCGCAAACGTCGGCTTCTTCTGAAAAATCATTTCTATCTCGGCAGGCTTCGAAGCGAGCGATATCTCTTTCATATTATCTATTATTCTTTCCTTAGAAAACACGCTCTGTTTTGTGCCTGAGCGTATTACATTGCCCCTTATTGCAATTATCTGGTCGTATCCAAGCTTCAGCCATTCAGAAGGCTGCTCATTGGCAACATCAAATGATCCGAGAGGTCCTGCATTTACGTTCGGGTACCCTTCCGATCCGATAAAAACACCAGGCGACGGGCCGTTGAATTCCTTAGCAAGTTTCGGGCTCATTATTCTTCTCAGTTCATCGGAGATATCGCGTGCTCTCATGAAGCTAATAACGCGTAGAAATTAGATAAAACTGAAATCACAAGAAGTTCGGTATCGTAAGGTGACAAAACCTAGGAATTGTCTATCTTTTCTTTTTAGCGGATGTCTCGTTCTTTTCCCATTTTATGTCTTCGTATTCGATCCATGCTATGATCAGGCCGAAAAGTATCAATACTAATCCAAAGGATCCGGCAAAAACCGTCAAGAACGCCCGGTAAGTTGAACCTACGCTAAGAGCCGGAGCAACCAAATTGCCAGGCGAGTACCAGTAAGCGCCCGCACCAAGCACAAGAAGACCGAAAATTAACTTGAGTATTGCACTCATACTGAGGTTATCCTTACTTACCTTTAAATATTTAATTTTCAATCTACTCTGTGATACTATGACGACATACAAGGAAATAAAAGCAGTCATCGCTCCTCGCGTTAAGCTTTGGAGAAGACAGCCTGTAATGAAGACACTTGTAAAACCCACAAGAATAGCCCGAGCAAAATCGCTTGGATATAAGGCAAAACAAGGGTTTGTTGTAGTTCGCACGAGGATAAAGAAAGGCGGCCGAAGACGACCGACCATTCGAAAAGGCCGCAAACCAAGAAGCATGGGTCTTTTCTTCAATCCGCACAAGAGCAGACAAGCTATTGCCGAACAGAGAGTAGGCGGCAAATACCCGAATCTCGAAGTTCTTAATTCTTATTACGTCGGCGAAGACGGCAAGTATAATTATTTTGAAGTTATACTTGTAGACAAGCACCACGGCGCCGTAAAGAGTGACAAGACAGTAAACTGGATCGTAAATGTTCGTAAACGCGCTGAACGCGGACTGACAAGCGCGGCCAAAAAGAGCCGCAGATTTGCAAACATAAGCAATTAAGTGAGATGTTAAAAGCTTTCTTTCTGAATTAATATAATGGACTTTTACGACTTGGACGTGCACACTTCGCTCTCAATAGGAGAGAATCCGATAGAAGAGATGGCTTTGGTGGCAAAACGTTTGGGATTCAGCGGCATAGGTGTCGTAAGATACTACACAGGCCATCTTGATGAACTGCCAAAAGTAGACGGAATTGACGTTATAAATTCCGTGATGATCAAGGCAGGCAAAGCAGAGGAATTGAACGGCCTTGCCGAAAAAGTGCGCAACAAATCAGAAATTCTCATGGTGCACGGCGGTGATTATGATGTTAACCGCGCGGCATGCGAAAATTCACTGATAGATGTGTTATGCCATCCTGAACTCGGACGCAAAGACAGCGGTCTTGACCATATATGCGCGCGGGCGGCACACGATAATGATGTGGCTATTGAAATAAACTTCCGCGAACTGCTCGAGAGTTACAAGAAAAACCGCGTTTACGTGCTGTCATCGATGAAGAAGAATATCGAACTTTGCAAGAAATATGAGACAAGAATAGTCACGTCTTCCTCGGCCGTCACTAAATGGGGACTTAGGTCCGGAAGAGAATTGGCGTCAATAGCACATTTGCTTGGTCTGGAACTGGGTATGGCAATTGAAACGACGTCAACAGTACCAGAAGCAATAGTAAAAGCAAACAGGGAAAAGCTTTCCGGCAAACGATTCGAAGGGGTAAGGATTATTGATGAAGATAAGTGAGAAAGGAGTTTGTGAGTGTCAATGAACTACATTAATAATAAGTTCTTTGGGGCATACAAAGACCTTTCTTTTGAAGAAAGGGGTTTGTTATGAAGATAAATGAAGCGCAGAAAATGGTAAAGGATTTCGCCCTAAGCCAGGGTTCGTTGGATGAGCCTAACATAGACAAATTCGATCACGTTCACGAAGAACTTCTGGAAATGAGCAGGCACCTGCGTTACAAGGATCTTGATGAAAGGAAGCTGATAATAAAAGAGAAGCACGAAGTTTTTGAGGACGGGATAGGGGACCTTTTATTTGTCTCTCTTCGCCTCGCAAACCAGCTGGGTGTGGATGCAGAAGCCGCGTTTTCAAAAGCAAGCGAAAGTATATTCAAAAGGTACTGGGGAAAGAAGGAGAAATAATTATGACTGAACCAAGACTGCTGCCTCCGAGCCTGAGGCCTACCAAACGTTATATAGTTTATGAGGTTATCTCAGATGGGCCCATAGTTTACACAGAACTTGTAAGCGCCCTATGGAACTCGTCTTTGGAGTTTTTGGGCGAGATGGGAACTGCCGAGGCAGGTATCTGGTTCGTGCACAAGACTTACGACGAGAAAACGCAGCGCGGAATAGTCAAATGCCGCCACGATGCCGTGGAGAATGTCCGCGCAGCATTGTCGCTGATTTCGGTTATCAGCGAAGCAAAGTGTATAGTAAAAATTTTGGGCGTGACGGGGACCATAAAGTCGGCGAAAATAAAATATTTGGGTGAATAAATGGAATACGAAGAGTTATTGAAAAAGGCGTTAAAAAATATGCCAAAAAGAACCGAGACCAGGTTTGAAATACCTTCGGCAATGGTCCAGATTGGCAAGAAACAGACTATAATAAAAAATTTCGTGGATATTGCAAAGACGCTTAGAAGAGAACCTGTGGATGTTTCAAAATATCTTTTCAAGGAGTTAGCCGTTCCGGGAAGCATACGAGGAACCGAGCTTGTATTGCAGGCGAAAGTGCCGCCGTCGCTGATAAATCAGAGAATAAAGGAGTATACAAAAGACTACGTCATCTGCAACGAATGCGGCAAACCCGATACCCATTTGCAGAAAGTTGACAATTATGTTTTCATAAAATGCGAAGCATGCGGAGCAAAAAGACCTGCAAGGCGGGTCTGACTGCACATACCATAGGTATGTGAGGTTTTCATATGTTCTCTTACAAAGTCTTCAAAGAAGGCGACGACGTTCTTCTGGCTATATGTGACACCGATATAGTAGGCCAGAATTTTGAGCAGGGCGATTTGGAGATACATGTTTCCAAGAATTTTTATTCTGAAAACGAATGCAAGAAAGCGCAGGCGTTGAAGCTCATCAAAGAAGCGACTATAATCAATGCAGTAGGCAACGAAATAATAAACCTGCTGATAGACGAGAATATTGTACACAAAGACAACGTCCTGAAGATAGGAAAAGTATTGCATGCCCAGGTTGTTTCAATGCGGTAACGGAGCTTTTCTTGGTAAGAAAAGCTACCGTGTACAACTCGAGAAAGACAAAGTCTTTCTGAGTCCCTGAAAGCTTTGCTTTCATGGAAAGAGCATATTATTTATAGAAAGCCAGAGATATTGACTTATGCGAAAGCGAGCGGCAGCGAGCCAGAAATATAATAGTTCTTTTTTGGGAAGCCTAGCTTTTTTCTTTCAAGAAAAAAGATCGGCAAAGGGTCAGTGGTTCATAATCTCTGCGGTTGTTGTTTCTTCCGTATTCTTCGCCATCTCGCTTTTGATGAAGGATTATTTCCTGATCGATTCGTCTTACTTTGCAGGATTGAACAATGACCATTATTTCTATGACGTTGTCCAGCAGTTCGACAAGATAGTAGCAACCACTCCGTCGAATGTGTCATGCACGAACCTTACAACGCGGCTGAATGAGCTGAAAGCAGTGACCGAGCACGAACTTGCCTCGCGGGGTCTGTTAGCAGTCCTGGATTATAGAATCATGAACAGCCCGTGCGCTACAGTTAATACAGTAAGACTAGATTTTCTCGTGGCCAGGGAGAGCGAAATACTTTACAACCTGACTTCTTATTCCAGCCCGAGCCAGATCATAGGCGCGGCTTAGAGGTCGAATTCCTGTGACCTTCACAAGAATTAATACTTAGCGAAGACATTATTTTAATAAAGGCAAATGAGCAGACGCATAACCGCTGATGTAAGCACCGGGCTTCGGCGTCTGCCCACTGCTTGTCCGTACCAATTTCGAGGTCGGAGCGGACAAGAAATATTATTCTTCGGAGTTTCCATTTCCAGATTTACTTTTTTTCTCCTTTTCCGGCATCTCGATCTTTAATCTCTTCATTGCCTTATCGACGAGGTTTGCTAATTCCTTTTTATCATGTTTTTTCTCTTCCATCAGTTCCGCCAAAAGTTGAAGTGTGTCGTCATTAGACTCCTTCAGAGTCTTTGCCAAGTGAGAGACGAGTTCAGAAATTTGCTCATTTGTTGGCGGATCAAGTATATATTTTAATCGGAGCAGGGACAGACTGAAAGTGTCGCCAGTCACAGTTTTTCCAGAAATGTGGCTGCTTGTTGTCGTCGGGTGTCCACCGTCAATAATCTTTTTGGCGTCAATAAAGCGATTTTTTACTTCTTCCGAATCGACTCCCTTGTAACGCTTTTTTATATAATCTTGAATAACGCCTTCGGTTACTTCTTTGTTTCCGTAAGTCGACATCAAGTCCGCGAACATGGCGTCCTTTGAAAAACTCTCTTTTAGACCAGTCGCATCATGCTTAGCCACTCTTTTCCCAGTTTCGGTCAATCTCCAACTTCCGGTATCAGATTTTTCAACAATACCATAGAAATCTCGAAGCGTGTTAAGAACCCTAGCTGCTTTCTTTTCATGCAATTTCATAAATTTTGATATTTCGCCAAAAGAAATCTCCCTGTACTCCGCTTTCTGCCAAATCGATTTTGCGTATTCGATGGCTTCAGGGAATGTTGTGAACGGCAAACCGCTTTTACTACCCTTCGGCCGCCCAGCTATCTTTCTGCTTGATTGCATTTTCTTTTTCTCTTTAGACTGAATTTTCGACATGTTGCGTCACCTGTTTTCTAATCTCTTCATTCAAGTACTTAAACACATATGGAAGCTGTATTTGAGTGTTCATGTAGGTTAATTACACATGTGGACATCGAAAAATGAGTTTCATATGTATTGAGTTAAGTCTTACCAACAGTAGTAGAAAAAATTATCCAGCCTTTTGCAGGAGACCCAATTATTTGAACGAAGTTTCCTTCAATCATAGATATTTCTAAAGTGCCTCTAGCTCCTATAGTCTTGTGTTGAAAAGAAGTTCCGTATACAGGTGATCCTAAATCCAACTTTCCAACGCCTTCACTATCTAGAATAAGACTTCCCATTTTCAACTCAGCGACTTTACTACCAATACTAATTTCATTCGGAAATTCTTGTTTACCTGTACCTAATTGTCCCCGCCATTTTTCTGTTAAACGATCAGCTTGATTATGACAATCCCGACATATGTCACTGATTATATTTTTCACATCATCTTTTGGGCTGTATCGCTGACCAACAATATGTTGTTTTGTAAGTTCTGTCAGCTTGCCACAAAAGTTACAT
>CAYITT010000030.1:0-6989 GCA_964366275.1 uncultured archaeon | reverse complement strand
CTCAAAAGCTACCCAAGGCGATCACAGGTTTCCCTCCCTCTGGGACGGTCTTATCATCGCCGCCAAGAGTAATAGTGCGGGAAGGTATATAATTCTCTTTAGGCTAAACCCAAAATAAGATGAACGTACAGCACGACCGCACCGAGCAGGAAATATAGGAACCCGAGACCGCGAATTCTAGATTCGGTCGTCTTGCTTGCTTTGAATTCGGCAGCCCAGACGGCCTTCATTTGCCATCTAATAGATTTGACATACATTCCGGGCCATATCGCTATTACGGCGCCTAGAAGTAGAAATACCAAACCGACCAGTACAACTGCGAGTATCATGATATTTATTATTAGGATTCCATCTATAAGTGTATTATGCCGCTCAGAAAAGGACGCGAGACTTACGGGAAGAAGTACGAAGAAGCGATGACTTTGCATAAAGAGGGCAAGAGCGTCAACGAGATATCCACGGCTTTGGGCGTCTCTTATTCCGCAGCTTATCACTGGGTCAAGGGATTGAGGACACCGGAAAAGGGAAACGTAAACGAATTTATTGATTATCTAAAACGAGAAGGGCCGCTTCCGGTTATAGAGGTAGAAAAAAAGTTCCCGAAACACAATGAGCTCTTTTTGATGGCCAACAAAAGAGGACTAACGATCAAGAGACACGTCCTGAAGAGAAAATTCTCTAAATACGCTGTATGGTATTATCTGGACGAACAAGAGCAGCTTCTCGAAAAACGGTTAGAAGAACTTTTTAGCACAATCAAAGATGTTAGGGATAAAATGAAGGGCAAACTATTCTGATCTAAGAATACGTTACTGAAACGTATTCTGATCACATCTTCCTAACGTAAGATATGATTACCAATGGAAGGATCCGTAGAAAGGACGGCTGTTGTAATTGTAGTATACGTTTGTAGGATAGTAGTAGGATCGCGCGTATCCATAACTGCCGTATGTGGGATAATAGCTATGGTATCCGCTATTGTACGATCCTACGAACCAGAACCCGAATAATAAGAATACAAGCGCTAATGCAAATATCTTTTTCATAATAGTAGGATACTTAGAAAATTCTTAAAGCCAAAGCTTGAGATCTTTATCTGATTTCTCTATTTTCTCTACAGCTTCTACAAAATTCTTCTCTGAAGGATATTTGCCCAAGCTGATCAGAGAAGAGCCTCTTTTGATATGAGCTGTGAGTATGCCGCCGATTCCTGTTGAAATAGCCTGGTCGAAAACGAGAATCTTTTTCGCTTTAGCGAGTGCGTTATCTACTTCATTTTTTGGCCAAGGCCTGAATACACGGATACGCAGAACGCCTACTTTTTTGCCTGCTGATCGCATCGTTTTGGCGGCGGCTTTTGCCGTAGAAGAATGATAGCCCATTGTTACTATTACGGTCTCAGCGTCTTCAATCATAAACGATTCCGTGGGCGTGAACTCTCGGTGGAATTTCTGCTTCCATTTTTCATTTGTTTTTGCAAGAACTTCCAATGCAAACTCCATGGCTTTTGTCTGCTGCAACTTTAGTTCGTCATAATTTTCCTGGTAGACATCCAGGTTCATCGGCTTCTTTACGTCAAGTCTCTTCGGCAGTCCGGAGAGGAAACCTTTTGCGGACTGGTCTGTTGCTGTCAGCACAGGCTCGGAGAAATTGTGAATTCCGTCTATGTTGATTATTGCCGGTAACATAACTTTTGAGTCTTCACAGACTTTGTAAGCAAGTATTATCGAATCGTAAATTTCCTGGTTATTTTCAGGGAAGAACATCAGGTAACCGGCATCGCGCAGCGCCATTACTGCCGCATGATCGCTTCTTACTCCATGCAGCGAACGGGAAACGTTGACAACTACAAATGGTAAACACATAAACGGGGCGGTGAACGTTTCGGTTGAAAGCGGTGAGGAGACAGGCAGAAAAGCCCGCTTTCCGGCAGCGGCGGCGCCTAATGCTGATGCGAATGCTGTGGAAACGGACTCTGCCTCGTATATGTCACATTTATGGATCTTTGACAGAGATTTTGTAATGTCAGCCGAAAAAGGCGCCGGATAGTCTGGTACTTTCTCCACTCCAGCTAATTTTGCGCCGTACGCCGCGGCTTCCATTGAAGATAATAGTTCTCCTTTCATATTTACACCCTCGCCTCGCGTTTTTCGTGCTCTTCCGTAATAGCGAAAGTCGGGCATTCGCGAAGACATACCAAACAGCCTGTACAAATGCTGTAATCAATAACAGGGAAACCGGTCTTTCCGATGGTTATAGCGTTATGTGGGCAGAATACAAGACAATTAAAGTTCTTCTCACATTTTTTGAGATCTATTTTAGGCTTCTGCACACGCATCCTTGATGGCAGCTCCTGCTGAACCGGCTGAATTATTGGCAGTTTGTTTTCTGCTCTTGCGTCATCCTGGGAAATCATTATCTTACGCTCCTGTATCCTTCCTCGACGGCATTCATGTTGACCTTTGCTATATTATCTGCTTCTAGTGCCGTTTTCAGGTTTTTCATAGACACCTTGCTGTAAAGCTTGGCAACGGCGCCCAACATGGCCGTATTCGGTATATTTGACTTCAGCTGCTGGAGCGCTATTTCTGTGGCATCAACGGAGTACGTCTTTATTTTCCTTCTTTTGAGTGCATCCGAGCTCACCTTAGACGGTGAATTGAATATGACTGTGCTGCCTTCTTTGAATGCTTTTGCATCAGAGAAGGACGGGTCCATGACAAGGTAAAAATCAGGATCTTCGATCTGCTTGGATAGTATTGGCATAATGTCCACCTTTACGTATCCCCGGACAGGCCAGCCGTAATTGGTCCTGCCAATCATGGTAAAGCCTTGGACGTACATTCCTGATAAAAAACAGGCTTTCGAAAAGAGGCGAACGGCAGTTTCGACGCCCTGGCCGCTCAAACCGAAGAAGCCGAACGTAATCATGAACATTATCATGATTGTAAATTGATTTAAAGGTGAGCAGAAAACCGTGATTTTTCCGGGATTTTTACAAATTACAGCGCGTGTCGGCGCGAGTTTCTTAAACTACATGACCAATAAACTACATGATGAGAGTCTCACCTCTTCATCGTTTTCTTGAATATAGACGGGACCCGGAAGGTCAGCTTCTTCATACTAAGTTGGATTATCACGCGTCGGCAGACAAGGTGCCGGACGGCTACAGGATGACTACTTTGGCAGAGGAAATATCGCGTTACTGGAAAAACGGCGGCAGACTGGGCAACACGAGAACTTTATTCAACGTGCTCCAGGGCAATAACGGATACGATCCGAATATAGTGACTTCTACCGGATTGCGCGCGCCTCGTGACTGGGAGCACAGGTATGAAAAAGATGGCAGTGGAAACAGAAGAACCCCACGTGTGTTGTTAATAGACTACGAAGAAATCGGGGACGTATTCGTGCCGGAAAGTGGTCTCATACCGTGCACGGACAACCTCGACGATGTCATTGATCCTCAGACCGGGCTGCCACGTTTCACGGTCCAACATAATGCAAATCATATCGGCCATTTCGTGATGCCAGAATGTGCTGTACCCGATACGGTAACAGGTGAAAGAGATCTTGCAGTCATTTTATATTCCGAAAGGGCTAATGACAGATACGACCAGTGCCTTAAAATCGAGATGTTGACCCGTCACACATCCTGCACTGCAAATCACGTGCGAATTGTCTCAAGCCCTATGCCAAAAATAAAACTAGAAAACACACGCGCAGTAAGCGTCCGCACGTCTCAAGAAGAATATATGTTATAAAAAGAAAAAAATCAGTTAGAAGGCATCTCTTCTGCGTCTCCCTCTGTCTCGACTGCTGTAGGCTGGACGTGCTTTATGATCACGACATCACCGACAGACTGGACCATTGAGAATGGTACAATAACGCCTTTCTTGTCGCCGACAAGGGATGCGAGGAAAGAGCCACGGACTGCGTCCACTACAAGAGACTTAACGCGGAACTTGTCAAGGTCTAAACCTACGTCAAGTACCTTGCCGCAATAAGCGCCTTTATGTGTAAATACGTCCTTTCTTGTTAATTCAGAAAAACTCTTTGTTGTTACGGGCATAATTATTCCTCCTGAGCGTATTATGACGTTCCTCGAATATAAAGATTGTTCGAGTTTAGAACGTAATTGTGGTGTAATTTACCGCTTTGCGATATCCCTGAGGACGTAGCCTATTTCTCTTCCCGGTTTGCCCATGTCCATATATAATTTCTCAACCGGATTTGCATGCTGACTAACGTACGTCTCGACGTTTTCCCTGCCGCC
Source organism: uncultured archaeon (assembly GCA_964366275.1). Taxonomy (GTDB): domain Archaea; phylum Aenigmatarchaeota; class Aenigmatarchaeia; order GW2011-AR5; family GW2011-AR5; genus GW2011-AR5. The sequence continues at coordinate 2,713 of CAYITT010000030.1, read as the reverse complement.
GGCAAATCCCATCAGAAGAGTTGACGTATTTATTGCTGCGAATGCGGTAAAGGCTGCGAATCCCAGATATCGTGCAAAATCGAGTTTTGACATATAGCTATTTGGTATCTGGATTATAAAAATGGGTCAGGGAGGAATTGAACCTCCTATATCCGCCTTGTAAGGGCGGCGTCATATCCTGCCTGATGTTTCTTCAAAACATCATGTACCGGTAGACCACTGACCCGATTAATATCAACTGTATCGCAGATCTGTTTAAACGCGTTTGTGCCAGCCGCCGGCCTCAAGGCGCCTGTCGACTTCACTGTATTTTTTCATTATAGCTTCCTCAGGATCAACGCCTAATGCAGCTAGTATAAGCAATGAGTAGGTAAATATGTCAGCAGCTTCGTCCGCTATCTTATCTTTGTCGAAAGGAAAATCACCCCTCTTCATTTTCTTGAGAAGATTTAGTAATTCTCCTGCTTCTCCGCCTGTTGCAATTATGTAGTACTCCCAGTCAAAAACTTTATTCTTGTCATTCTTGAGCGACCTTTCGCGGCTCATTTTAGCGAATTCGTTTATTTCCATTCTCCACCAATCTCTTCCAGCTCGTGATCGAGCAGTTCTTTCGCGTCCTTGTCGTAATAAAAGCTGCCAGTGAACTTTTTTCCTTCTAGCATCAACGGCATCCACAGCTTGTCGTCAGGCCACATCTCGTGGTACGGGATTTGTTCTAAGTGAAACCATTTCGGCGCGGCTTCATCGGTTTCTTTCTCAATTCCATCAAAATCATCAGCGACAAAAACATGCACGAACCAGTCTATCTTGTAACTGTCTCCGAAATAAAATCTCAGCTCGCCGACTTTCTGCGGGGCTTCCGGAACAACATTAACTTCCTCATAAGTCTCGCGCTTTGCGCAGTCCTGCACAGATTCGCCTGATTCGATCTTTCCGCCAGGTCCGTTCCATACTCCTGCGCCTAATCCTTTCTTCTTTTTTATCAGAAGAATTTTCCCGTTCTTTATTATATAACACAATGTTGCATGCGTTGTCATAAGCGCTGGGAGGGGGATTTGAACCCCCGTGAGCCGTTAAGCTCACAGGTTTAGCAAACCTGCGCCGTAGACCAAGCTTGGCTATCCCAGCATGACCTGAATGAAGCAGATGAACTGACGCACTTTGTGCGTCTTTCTCATGTGCTTCTGTTCTGATTTTAGTTTTATACCTATACATTTAAACGCTTGGAGAGACAATGAAGCTATCTATGGCCGACGAAAACTTAGATGTTAAACTGAAACAGTTCGCGGATTTCCGGACAGTGTTCCTGACTTCGATAATCTCAGCACTTGCATTAGTTGTCGGCCTGTTCTGGAACGAAGCAGTCAAAAGTGCCATTGAAAAAGTTGTACCTCAGGGCGAAGGGCCTTTCTACAAATTCCTGGCAGCTATTATCGTGACGGTAATTGTTGTCATAATAGTTTACCTGATAATGCATAGCCAAAAACTTGCGGAAGAAAGATTACAACAGATACGTGAACTAAAGACCAGACATTCTGAAAAAATGCATTCCAGATTCAGTGGAATAAAGAAATTATCGTTCAGAAAGCGTCAATAAAACTTATTTTAAAAGCTTAGTTCATAAGCTTCTTAGTTGACAGACGCTCCATTCGTCTAGCCCGGTCAAGACAAAAGGCGCACAAAGTGCGCCAGTTTTTGCACCGACAGGATACTGGCCTTTCAAGCCGGCGGCACGGGTTCAAATCCCGTATGGAGCATAAATCCTTTCTTTTAGCAAAAGAAAGGCTCTATCACTTCCAAAGAAAATTATTACAGAACTAGATAAGCTTCTCGCCGGTTTTCTTGTCGATAATATGAATTACGTTCACCGGGCAGCAGTCAGCGGCTTCCTTGTTCTTCGCGAAATGATGGTCGTCTATGTCAAGAGATTCACGCACAATCTCGTCGCCTTCTTTCTCGCGGTGGGCGCCCTTGACGTCGGACTTCCCGTCCATGGGATCCATTTCCCAGAAATCCGGGTTCACAGCAGCGCACGCGCCGCATCCTATACAATTAGGCCTGTCGTGATCTATTTTGTAAGGCATACCATTCTTTAGACCACAATCTTTTAAAGATTTAATGGGCCGATTCTGAAAATGTACCATGAAGATATTACGGTTTGAATGAAAAGAAATGTTATTTAAGAACATTACGTCTTAATACAATAGAGATAATTATGCAGCAAACACAACACGTGACGAAAGAAATGACAATGGGCGAAATAATGGATAAATACCCGTTCGCTTCGGAAGTTATGCAATCTTACGGTTTACAGTGCGTCGGCTGTTCTGTGAACCCATATGAAAGCCTGGAAAATGGCGCCTTAAGCCACGGGATGGATGACGAAACGGTCGAAGCGATTGTTAACGCGTTGAACGAGACAATAGAGAAGAGAAAAGATGAAGTTGTTAATACTGAACCAAAGGTTTTCACAGCATCTTTGGAAATAAACGAATTCGCTGCTGTAAAAGTAAAAGAGATAATGAAATCGCAGAAAGCAAACAACCATGGATTACGTGTGGCAGTGGTTCGTGGCGGATGTTCCGGAAAGACGTACCAGATGGATTTCGAAGAAAGCCCTAATAAGGATGATTTTGTTTTCGAGCAGAACGGGCTGAAGATGTTCGTCGATCCGAAGAGCATGGAATTTCTTTCAGGCACGAAAATAGATTAC
>CAYITT010000029.1:3621-7096 GCA_964366275.1 uncultured archaeon | reverse complement strand
TATTTACGACCCTAAAGAGGGGAAGGTTGCCAGCATAAACGAAGACCAGAGCATGATGGCGGCTTCTACAATAAAAGATTTCATCATGCTTGTTTATTTTGACGCAGTCCAGCGCGGCAGGATAAAACCAATTCCGAGCGATGAAAGAAATTTGCGCCAGATGATTCAGCGCAGCAGCAATTCAGCCACAAATCGCATTATGAAAAGGCTTGGAGGTCCCGGAAACATTGAGAGGACACTTGCCGAAAGATACCAGTATTTTAATGAAACAGATGTTGTTGAATACATACCGCGCGGCGGCAAAACATATAGAAACACAACGTCTTCTCATGATCTCAATATTTTTTACACGCAGCTCTGGAAAGGCGAGTTGCCTGGTTCTAAAAAAATGCGCGAACTGCTTGGGTTGAAAAAGAAAGACAGGCTAACCGATAAAACATGTCTGCCAGGGAATGTATTAGCTTACAGCAAAAGCGGCACTGTTTATGGCCAGGTTTCTGACAGCGGGATGCTGATTGTAACAGGCCCTCGCGGCGAAAAAATTAACTATGGAATCACTGTAATTATAGAAGATCCGAGCAAGACAAACGGCGGGCGTCGCGAGTCTTTCCGCAGATGGGCAAGAAAAAGGGCAGAAGTCATAAGAGATATTTCTGAAGGCGCGTACGACCACATTTACAAAAAGCACACCGGAAAAGAATACAGATGCAAGCAGCATAAAGGTCGTCATCTTGGCGGACGCCAATAATTATTTTGCGAGCGCGTAACCTTTTTATCTCTTTTAGTGCAAAAAGACTTGGCATGAAATACGTCTACTTATTCAATGAAGGCAACAAGGACATGAAGAGCCTCTTAGGCGGCAAAGGCGCCAACCTCGCGGAGATGACAAACATAGGCCTGCCGGTGCCACCTGGTTTTACAATAACAACAGAGATCTGCACTTTCTACTACAAAAATAACAACAAATATCCAGAAGAGCTAAAGCTACAGGTTGCTGAATCGCTCAGGCACATCGAACAAAAAATGGAAATGAAATTCGGCGATCCTTCGAACCCGCTGCTTGTCTCGGTGCGCTCTGGCGCGCGCGCTTCGATGCCGGGCATGATGGACACGATATTGAACTTAGGAATCAATGATAAAGTCGCCGAAGGTCTTATAAAAAAGACAAACAATCCGCGCTTCGTCTTTGACAGTTACCGTCGCTTTGTCCAGATGTACGGGGATGTTGTACTCGGGCTGAAGCCCCAGACAAAAGATGAGATAGATCCCTTCGAGGCTATAATCGAAGAGAAGAAAAAAGAAAAACACATTCACAGCGACACGGATTTGACGGCTGACGATTTGAAAGATCTTGTTCACCGTTTCAAGGAAACCATAAAGGAGCGCACTAGCCATACTTTCCCGGAAGACCCGATGGAACAGCTGTGGGGCGCAGTCGGTGCAGTTTTCAGCAGCTGGATGAACGAAAGGGCAATCGCGTACAGAAAGCTCTACGATATCCCGGAGAGCTGGGGCACTGCAGTAAATGTCCAGTCCATGGTGTTCGGCAACATGGGTAGCGATTCCGGCACCGGTGTCGCATTTACGCGCAACGCTGCGACAGGAGATAATCATTTCTATGGAGAATATCTGATGAACGCACAGGGCGAAGACGTCGTCGCGGGCACACGTACTCCGCTGCCTATTGCAAAGCTTGCTGAAGAGAACAGAAAAATTTATGACGAACTCGATGCAGTGAGACATAATCTGGAAAAACATTATCGCGATATGATGGATATAGAATTCACGATACAGCACGGCAAGCTTTACATGCTCCAGTGCCGTGTCGGAAAAAGAACAGCTTTTGCAGCAGTAAAAATAGCGGTAGATATGGTTGACGAAAAACTAATCGACGACAAAGAAGCGCTTCTGCGCCTTGAACCGGATCAACTGAATCATCTTCTACGGCCTGTTTTTGATGAGGAAAAGAAAGAAACGATGATTAAATCTGGCAAGCTGCTTGCGAAAGGCCTGAACGCTGGACCCGGTGCAGCTACAGGCCGTGTCGTATTCAACGCGCCCGATGCGGAAGAATGGGCGAAGCGCGGCGAGGATGTAATACTTATAAGAATTGAGACGTCTCCCGAAGACATAAAGGGAATGAACGCGGCCAAGGGTATTCTAACCGCACGCGGTGGAATGACATCGCACGCCGCACTAGTCGCACGCCAGATGGGTAAAGTCTGTGTAGCCGGCTGCGATGATCTGAACATAGATTACTCGAAACGTGTTATGAATGTTCATGGCCATGTTGTGAAAGAAGGCGACTGGATATCTCTGGACGGTACAACAGGCGAAGTGATCGAAGGGGAGATTGAAACAAAACCTTCCGAGATTATACGAGTTTTGATCGAACATTCTCTTGATCCGAAAAACGCGCCGATTTATCAGTTATATGCAAAGATAATGAATTACGCGGACAAATACAGGCACTTGCGCGTACGCACGAATGCAGACCAGCCGGATCAGGCGGCCAACGCAATAGCCTTCGGCGCGGAGGGTATCGGTCTCTGCAGAACAGAACACATGTTCTTTGGCGAAAATAAAATCGGCCCGATGCGGGAGATGATTTTAGCAGACAATGAAAATGACAGGAGAAAAGCTTTAGACAAACTACTGCCGTTGCAAAGAAAAGATTTTGAAGGGCTATTCCGCGAGATGAACGGACGTCCTGTAACCATAAGATTGCTGGATCCGCCTCTCCATGAATTTCTGCCTCATGAGGACAAGGAACAAAAAGATCTGGCGCAGATATTGGGCACAAATCATGATAAAATAAAAGCCCGGATCAATGAGTTGCACGAATTCAACCCGATGCTCGGTCACCGCGGCTGCCGTCTTGGCATCACCTATCCGGAAATAACAGAGATGCAGGCACGTGCAATAATCGAAGCTGCCGTTAATGTGTCAAAAGAAGGCATCAGGGTGGAGCCGGAAATAATGGTGCCCCTTGTCGGCGTGGTAACTGAATTTACTCATCAGGAGCGGATAATACGCGCTGTGGCGGAAAAAGTAATGAAGGAAAAAGGCACGCATCTGAAATATCTTGTCGGGACGATGATAGAGGTGCCTCGCGCAGCTCTGACGGCTGATGAAATTGCAAAGACGGCTGAATTCTTTTCTTTCGGTACAAACGACCTGACCCAGATGACCATGGGACTTTCACGGGACGATTCCGCGCGTTTTCTGGGACCGTATCAGGATATCGGAATTTTAGAAAAAGACCCGTTCCAGACAATCGATAAAACAGGTGTCGGTGAGTTGATGAAGATGGCAATCACAAAAGGAAGATCAGTAAGACCTTCATTGAAAGTAGGCATATGCGGCGAGCACGGCGGGGATCCTGCTACTGTTGAATTCTGCCACCAGATTGGCCAGGATTATGTATCCTGTTCGCCTTTCCGCGTGCCTATCGCACGATAGATCGGAAGAGCGT
>CAYITT010000029.1:609-3611 GCA_964366275.1 uncultured archaeon | reverse complement strand
GCTAGTTTCTTGAATTATTTTTCTTTTTAAGGATTTCACATATAGCTTGATCATGGAAATGTGGAACCTGCTTATTGCAGAGCCTGTAGATAAATACAGGAACGTCGGCGTGGCGTATTTCCGCAACCGCGGCATGAACGTTAGGGCTGCAGCGAATTATTATCAGGCGATGTGTTTCTTGTCTACTACTCACGCCGATTACAACATCCAGTGCGCGATGATAAACTGTTTTATGCCTGAGAGCGAGATAAGCGATGGCAGGCCAATCGGTCTCTCTACGATAGAACGCATGAAAAAGACACAAAGGAAAAAAGTTGTGCCTGGTTACTATGATGCTATTATGAATGCGGTCAATAGCGGCTCTGATCCGCCGCTGGGCATTATTGTCGCCGAGATCGTCGCCGGGGAGGCAAGGAAGAGAGTGCCATTCGTGATGATATCGTCTGCTTATCCTTACAGCGATTTGATGCGGCCCGTGACGGACCACGTTTCTCAAAATGGCTGGAGAATGCTAGGCACTGTGCACGAAGAAGAAATGATGACTGACGATTTCTGGTCGCGCGCATTTGACAGGCTTACGTCGCGATTCTAGGACTTTGATTGTAGACAGGCTTTCCCTGACTCTTTCGCCATTCTGTGAAAGTCATGTATTGTCTGCCGATTTCTGAGTTTCTTGAAACAATCAATATTTCCGGAAACCCTAGTATAGTTTGTCCTATTGTCAGGTCCACGATTTCATCTGTTTCGGGATCGTAATTCCACGCATGTTCAGTCTTTTCTCCGTCGGCGAAAAAATAACCTGCCCTGAAACCCATTCCAGTTTCCTTGCTCACCTTGTCTGCAGTGTGGCAGCAGCAGAGCAGCCTGTAGACGGTCGATCGCCTGACGTCGGCTCTTAGTTCTGCCAGTTTTGCGTACCTGTTGTTTCTAACTTCAGTCATTTTCTTAGGATTGTCAGAACGCTTTTAAAGTTTAGTGAATTAATAACAATGTGATTTCATGAAGGTAGGGGAGAAGGTTTCAGATTTTTTATCGGCTGCTTACGTAAACGGCAACAAACAGGATGTAAGTCTTTCTGATTACAGCGGCCGCTGGGTCGTATTGTTTTTCTATCCGCTGGATTTCACTTTTGTTTGCCCGACAGAGATACGTTCTTTCGCGAAACACGAGAGCGACTTTGAAAAACTCGACGCTTCTGTGATTGGTGCGAGCACCGACAGTTTCTACTCTCACAAAGCCTGGTATGAGAAAGACCTTCCAGAAGTCCGCTTTCCCGTCCTGGCCGATACAACTCATAAGATTTCCAGACTGTTTGGCGTTCTGAAAGACGATGAAGGCATCGCTTATCGTGCTACATTCATAATTGACCCGGAAGGAATCGTAAGATATTCTGCTGTTTCCGATCTTTCGGTCGGCCGCAGTGTCGAGGAAATTCTTCGTGTGCTGAAAGCTCTCCAGTCGGGTGAGCTTTGCCCTGTCGAATGGAAGCCGGGCGAGAAAACTCTGGGACATGCTTAAGTCTTGTCGGCATATACTCTTGCCAATTTTCCTATTTCTTTTATCATTAGCATTTCCGGCATTACAAGATTGTACTTTCTTTTTAACCTAAAATTGAGCGGATCGTACACGTTTGTTGTAAAAGTCCTTTCAAGGTCGGGGATTTTCCCTTCCAATGGCGTGCCGTAAATTTCATTTAGTATAGTGTTTCCAAGCTCGTAATCGGAGAATCCGTTTCTGGTTGCAATTTCTAGCATTGCTTTTCTGCAGTCATCGTCTTTCATTATGTCTCTAACTACAGTGCTTGCCGCATCTTCCGGCCACAACCATTTTGTCATGTTTTTAGTACGATGCGAGCTTTCTTATGGTTTAGTGCAGTAGTTGTTGTATGCCACTCGTATTAGAAGAGTTAGATCTGGAAGAAGCGAAGAAGAAAACGAAGGAGCGGACTCCGATAGATGAGGCCCTTGAAATTCTTGAAAAATATGAGGAAGGCACGCCGCCCAGAAAATTCGGTTACGAAGACTGATTTACGCATTCTATTTTCGCGCCTGTCTCTTCTGCATAAGCTTTGAACTTTCTTTCTATTTCGGACGCGTCACCATCTAGCGACGGATCAAGCAACAGCCGAAAGCTCCCTGTTCTCGCGATGCCGAGACATTTTATTGCATCGTCCACAACTCTTTCCAGATCTCCCTGTGTCCCTCTATATTTCATATATTCAGGAGAGTCGGAATGCAGCAAGAATCCGGGGTTATATTCTACTCCATAAAGAGGCGTGGGGGGCTTTTCCATCCGGTTGCCGCGGACACCATACCTAAAAAACTTGATATCCATTGAATAGAATAATTCTCATAAAGAATAAAAAACAATCATTGCCATGCGCTGCGGCTACATACGTGGCTGCAGCGATTTATAAATTTTGAAATTACATAAGCATTACAAAAAAATCATACGTCGTGAATTTAAGCATTTACAAAATAGTTAACAGATGAGTTTCAGGCGTTATACTACTGCTTCGCTGCTGATCGGATCGCTTTTCGTGCCTGTCTACGCCGACGAGAAGCCTGAAAACCCAAGAAAAGCCGTTTTAGGCATGCTTGATGATTATAAAGGCTATGAACTTACTTCCCGTGATCTCCTCGAAGTTATGACAGATTACAACATAACTCACGGAACGTGCGTATCCGGTGCGGTTGTAGTGGCTGGAATATTTAATTCTGATGGAAAGACAATATGCATTAGTGACAAATCAGACCGAACAGAAGCAGTAGATACGATTCTGCACGAGGCTTGGCATTACGTATTAAGACGAAGCGGAATTGATTATCAAAAAGGCGCACTGTCAAAAGACGAGGAAGTGCAGACTACCGAAGAAGTAGAAAAGTTTGTAGCCAAAAAGGCACAGGAAAGTTACATGAAATTGTTTGCTCCAAAACCAGACAAACAATGATACTTCAGACATCAAAAATTCAGATGACGAATTCTTTTTATATCATAACTTA
>CAYITT010000029.1:0-599 GCA_964366275.1 uncultured archaeon | reverse complement strand
TGGCAGATACTGAACATTTCGAGAGAAAGAAGCAGAAGTATAAGGGCTACAAGAAGGGCGGGGTAAGGCGGCGCTTCCACAACCGCAAGCTCGAAGAAGAAGACGTCAAGAAGTAATTATTTTATTTTGTAAAATTGTACTGTATGCGTATAAGTTATTCCGATTCTGGACGTATCCCCTAGCATGAAAGCGTCAGCCTCTAAGTTATTTCTTCTACCACATTCTCTGAGTTCTTTGCCAAGATATCTACGGGCACTTTCGCTATTGATGCCGTCCATTGCGCCGTAACTGACCATTGCTGGTCTGCCAACTGGCTTGCCGTGTATCCGAAATCTTCGGTCTTCTGCAGTAACCAGGTCGCCTCGAGCATTGAATGCAAGTTCTTTCATGACTTTTTCTTTTCGGAAGCATATTTAAACGAATAATCAATTACTATTATCATGCCTTTCAAATTTCTTGAGAAGATTGCGATAGCTGATATAGCCTTTGAAGTAAAATCTAAAACGCTCAACGGCCTTTTTCGTGACGCGGGAATGGCGGCCACCGATATAATCGTCAAGGCAAATACAGTAAAGCCGAAAGAGAAAAGAAAATTGTCG
>CAYITT010000028.1:2291-7234 GCA_964366275.1 uncultured archaeon | reverse complement strand
ATCCGTATTATTTGTCGTAAACTCTTGGTCTATCTTCTATTTTTACAATACCAACTATCTTGTTTTTGTAATCAGTTTCGTAAAGTATCCTGTAATTACCAACGCGAACTCTGAATAGTTTTTCTGCGTAGCCATGGACCATTTTTGAGTCTCTGGGAGACGGGTCATTTCTAAGTTCTTCTATTTTCTTTATTATTCTTACTACAATTACCTTTTCCGAGCTTTCTAGAAATTTTTCTGCCTGTCTTGAGTATTTTATTTCCATGATATAGCGTTCTTTTCAATAACATATAAGACTTTATCAATGACAGGTGATATTACAGAAACATGAATATCATAATCAGGTGAACAAGAGTTCAAATTTAAATACCTAATTTTTTCTTAAGCTGTTCGTGAGAAACGAGTTTTTTTGACTCTTTTTCTTTTCTGTATGAAAGCAATGCTTCGTAATCTTTTTCAGTCATAATACTGTCAGTATCAACCATACGCTTCTTTATATCGGTAACTTCTTTTTCAACCTTTTCCAGCCTGTCCAATACCTTTTGATCTAGTACCATAGAATGATAATGGGCTAAAGGCATATAAATTGATTATTGTATGGTAGGATAAGTGTGTTTATGCCGAGACGAGTATTTGTTTTAATCCGTCAGCCTATGCTTTAAAAGTCTGGAGGTCAATGAACAAATAATAATATTTGAAGACTGGGTCTGAGTCACACCGTTCTTTTGGGGTGAAATCTAGACCTTTTCTTCATAAGAAAAGGGATCGATATGGCCAAAAAATCAACACACGACCTACAGGAAAAATATTTTGAGATGCAGATGCTAAAGCAGCAGATTTCTGCAATGGTGGAGCAGAAGCAGCAGATGGATGAAAGGCTGTTTGAACTCAGGACCACGATAGACGCTCTGGAGAAACTGGAGAAAATAAATAGAGGCGAGGAGATATGGTCCCAGATCGGCAGCGGCACGTTTGTAAAATCGGACATCAAAGACAATGAGCACGTTCTGATTGCTGTAGGCGCGGGCGTGGTGGTGAGCGAGAAGAGACACAAAGCTATAGAGGTCCTGCAAACACGTGCGCATGAGGTAGAGACGTTCATCAGCGAGCTGGTAAAACAGGCGAATGACTATGTAGAAAGGGCTAATCAGCTGGAGCCTGCGTTGGAAAAGCTCGCTAAAGAACACGATAATAAGGAATAATGTTAATACGAAACGCTATTCAGACTTATTCTCTACAGATAAGTTTATATAATTATATGAACTTATATAAGTCATGAAAACCACTGTATTGCACTATCCTAGGCTGGACACTGTTATGATGGTAGAAGAGACTATCAAAAAACTAAATTATTACCCAACAAAGACGGAGCTGTGGAAAGCGTTGCCGAAGAAGGTAATGTACCAAACTTTCTCTATGATAGTGGACTACCTCATCAATCTTAACAAGATAGTGATAGATAGAGATAACCGCATAGTATGGGTATGGGACCCTGAAGGAATAAAGAAAATCATAAAGATAGGATTGGTTCTTAAGTGACAGGTATATTCGTAGGGTTTATTGACGAAAAGACTAAGAAGGAATACGAAAACTCGAGGCACGAGAATCCGACTCTGTTCGCCTTTCTTGAGAGGGCGACAGACGACTTGAAGAAGAATCCAGCAAGCGGAATAAAAATCCCAAAGAAATACTGGCCTAAGGAATATGTCGCCAAATATAAAATAGACAACCTATGGAAATACGACCTTCCCAATGCTTGGAGGCTTATATATACCGTTGCCAAAGACGAAGTAATGATAATGGCAATAATACTTGAGTGGTTCGACCATAAAAGTTACGAGAAGAGATTTGGATATAAATGAGCCAGTAGAATGCATGTTCTAGGGTTCTAAGTTAATTCCAACGCAAAACAGTTGTCGCTGTTTTTCCGAATATAATTGTAATACACTTCCCATATATTTCTGATAAAATTCTTATAAATACCGATCTTTTCTTTGCAAGAAAAGCTAGATTTTCCAAAAGAACTTATTAATATCTCCAGAACAAATTACTGAGTACTATGTTTGGATCACTGAGAAAACGGCTGAAGGAAGCCGTGGAGAAGGTCTCCAGGACTATTTCTGGCGGAAAGGAACAGACAGAAGAGCTGAAGGAGCTGAGACGTGACGAAGAGCTTTCAGCGCGAGCAAGAGATGAGATGTCTGACATTGTTCATGATGAGGGATCGCTGAAGGACGATACGGCGTCGATGAAAGAGCCAGTGCAAGAAAGCCATCATGCTGTTCATCCCCACCACGAAGAAAAGAGAGAAGAAGTGATCAGCGAGGAAGCAAGAGTAATATCCGGGCAGGAGCCTTTTGCTTCGATAGCGAAAGAAGAAGAGAAAGAGAAGATAGAAGAGCAGCTTGAGAAGCTCATAGAGGAAGAAGGCGAAAATAAAGAAACAGCGAAGGAAGAGGCAATGCTCCTCGCGGAAGAAGAGCCGTTCAAAACAATCGTCGAAGAAGAAACGGAGATTGAAGAGAAGCAGCAGGCAGAAGAAAAATCAGAAGATATAATCGAAGAGTCATTTAGTGAAATAGAAACAGAGACCACTCCTGAAGAGAAAGAAGATCTTGGAGAGATACAGAAACTCATAGAAGAAGCACCACTTTTGCCTATGGCAAAAGTTGCTCCAGAAAAGTTTTCGTTTGTCAAGAAAATAACTGAAAAGAAGTTAAGTGATAACGAACTGGATGATGTTCTGAAGGAAATGGAGTTAGCGCTGCTGGAAAATGATGTTTCTGTTGATGTTACAGAATTAATAATGATCGACATGAGGGAAAAACTATCAGGAACAACTGTAAAGAGAGGCAAGGTCGAAGAGACGATAAAAGAAGCGCTTCGCAACGCTATTCTCCATGTAATGAAGCAGGAACATGTAAACCTGGAAAAGCTTATTGAAGGCAAAGAAGGGCCTTTCACTATAATGCTTGTAGGATTCAACGGAGTCGGGAAGACAACAACACTGGCTAAGCTGGCTAACAGATTCAAGGACTACAACCCTGTGCTCGCGGCCGCCGACACGTTCCGCGCGGCAAGCATAGAGCAACTGGAAGAACACGGGAAAAAGCTGGGATTACGTGTAATAAAACACACTTACGGCTCGGACGCGGCTGCTGTAATATTCGACGCAAAGAAGCATGCGGGCGCTACGCAAAGCAAGCTTGTGCTTGCGGATACGGCAGGGCGTGCGCACAACAACGCTAATTTGATGGACGAGCTGAAGAAGATAGCGCGTGTCAACGCGCCGGATTTCAAAATTCTAGTGCTTGATTCGATAACAGGCAACGACATCTACGACCAGTGCAAGCTGTTCAATGACGCAATTGGCGTGGACGCGATAATACTTACGAAGGCTGACGTCTATGAACGCGGCGGCGCTGCGCTTTCCGCATCGTATACTCTGAAAAAACCTATTCTCTACCTGGGCACAGGGCAGGAATACGGCGACCTGAAGGCCTTTAACCCGGAAGAAATCGTGGAAAATTTACTTGGGTAAATCTTTTTATGTACTAGTAAGTAATACTTACTAGTGATTTTTATGGCAAAACACAAGGAAGTACCAAAACTTGCTGTTGTAAGCTCCAGAGGACAGCTTGTAATACCTCTGAATCTTCGAAAAGAAATGCGCATCAAGGAAGGTAGTGTTGTTGCTCTTTCATCTTCTGCAAGCAGGAATACTTTAATTGTTAAAAAAATAAATAACCCCATAGGAAAGGAAGACCTGAAGATAGCCAAGGAAGTTGAAGATGCCTGGAAAGAAATAAAATCCGGCAAAAGCAAAAGACAAAGCAAGGCCGATTTCTTAAGGGATATGAAAAAATGGTAATCACTGAAATAGTGCGTACCAATAAGTTCGAGAAAAGCATAAGATCCATTAGAGACGGCAGACTGAAGGAACACGCAAAGAAGCAGATTGAAAAGATAATAAGCGACCCGTTTATTGGAAAACCTCTTCAGTATGGTATGAAAGGAGAAAGGACCATATACGTCAAGCCATTCAGGATAATTTATTCAGTTGAAGGCAACACACTTACATTTCTCAATTTTTCGCACAGGGATGAGGTTTACAGGAGATAATAATGTATACGGCAAAAGAACTTTCGAACTTCTGGAAAGACTGAGCTTAGACATGCCGAAGGCTGTTTCTCTGTGGATATGAACTATAGCCCTCCAAAACCGCTTCATGGCGAGCCTGTAGCGGTATTTGAGCCGCACTCTGACCATGAAACAGGCGAAACTAGTTGCAAACTAGTATAAAATATTAGATGTTTCTTTTCAGTAGTTACACTTTATAGTATATTTCTCGAAATGTATAACTACTATTCAGTTATAACTACGAGTGCACTACATGCGTGATGCATAAAAATTACTTAAGCATTACGCTCCATGCGAAATGAACGCTCTGTTTTATATACCCTCATGTTGCTAGTTTTGGTATTCGATAACTTTGGTGCGATAATCGAATCGATAATCGCAACAATAACGATGTTATTGAAAAATAAAATTTGGGGTGCTATGTAACATGAAAGGATTTTATAAAGGATTGACGGTTTTATCTTCGGTTGTTTTGGTATTTGTTTCTCTGTTCGCTATCGCGACTTATGTTCTTCCTGTATTCGCTGCGCATACTTCATCGGTGAACCTGTACCCCGAATGGTCACCAGCGAACTCCCAAGTTGTCTACACAGCAGAATTCTGTAAGGGAACTGGAGACACTGTTAATGAAGTCAGAATATACAAGAATTACGACGGCTCGGCCGATTATACGAACTTCAGTTGCGATCCGATACCCGGATGGGAACTGGGATTCATAAACACCTATCCTGCATGTTTCTATGTTGCTGATAATACATCTGTATTTTACGCCCCACTTAATGGCAGTGGCGAATGCCGAAATT
>CAYITT010000028.1:0-2281 GCA_964366275.1 uncultured archaeon | reverse complement strand
AAAAAAACCGCAGGTGGAGAACTGCGGCCTGGCGTGGCAGTTTTAAACGAGGGACATTAACCAGCAGTGGCAGGGCCTTTACGACACAACCGGCGTTGATAACACGACCCCGGTGTTTACAAAAGATGTCGTAGGCCCGCAATTGCTTAATGATAATGTTAGTGCATGCCCCAACGGGCCTGCGCCCGGCGAGGAATGCTGGGTCCGTGACCACGTGACGAACATTACAGTGAGTGTAACTGATCCGGGCGCGGATACTTGCAATCAACAGGTCGGTTCTGTAATACCAAGCGGCCTTACATACTGTGTCGTTGGGGTAATAGTTGACGGCACGCCAGACCCGAATTACGGTGTCACAATATATGACAATCAGTACAGCACGAGCTCCAACGGCGCTATAAAGGGCGACATGAATGATATGTCAAATAACATAACTTTCACTGCCCAATTCCTTGAGGACTCTGTCCACGAATTGATATTCCGATGCTACGACAGGGCAGGCAATTATATAATGGATAATGAGAAGTTTCGCGTTGACTCAACGACGCCCAATACTTTAAAGTACTTCAATGGTCCACAAAAGATCGTTGAAATAGATGGAAACACTGTCGAATGGATTGACGGTGTTACGACGGTCGTTCTTAACGCTACAGACCCCGATCCAACAGGATTCTCGTGCAACATAGGCGTCGACAAGACATGGTATAAGAACGTACTTTTACGTGACGTGACTGGCGCACCGGACGAAACGCCTTGCTGGAATGAAAGTGTATGCAACAGCCTGGCGCTGCAGGAAACTAACCCATACACATACGACGCTGCATGCATAGAATCAGTGCAGACTTATTGTGATGGCTATAATGCAAGAGGGACACCTGAATGGTTTGCATGCGTTGAATTTTGGACGCATGAAGAGTGTCAAGTTCCGCCAGAATGGCATCTTTACAACGGAACTCCCGTGCCGAAGGACGAGGAGTCGTGCCACGTGCTTTATTACTTCAGTGTTGATCACCTTGGCAACGTGGAAGACGCGTCTGAAATTGAGGGACTGCAGCCGCGCACGAACTGCTTCTTCGTTGATAAGACGCCTCCGGTGCTGACGAAGGACAATGGCAATGCGATTCCGGGCTCCGGGGAACCTGTTTTCATAACTGATCAGAATCCATACGGAGATTTCCACTGGCTAACTTCGCAGATGCCGGTAACTTTCTCCTGCGTTGATCAGCAACCTCACCCATCTGAAGGTGAGCAGGTCTGCTTCAAGGTTGGCTACGACGTGCCACAGTGGCCTACGGATGTTACACAAAGCTACTGTACTGCATATGGCGGCACGATGCAGGATACAGGATATTGCTGCGTCAATGTCAATTCAGACAAAGTATTTGCCTTCAACTTCAAGCAGGGCGAAGACTCGAAACACAGCCTCGAATATTACTGCAAGGATGCTGTAGAAAAGAGGACTGTGGCACATACACAGTACTACAAAGTCGACAACACGCCTCCGGCGATAACGAAGACGATGATAGGAGAAGATCACCTTGGTCAATGTCCGCCGACAGATGAGGATGATGTTTGTTACGTTGCTGACAACGGCGAAAACGGTGTACGTGTCGACGTTACTGACGGTGGATTAATATGCGCTGTCGACGACGTGACGTGCAGATACGGACTTTGGTGGATGACTGATTACAAGACGTGCGTGGTTGAGTATGGAGAAGAGGCATGGGACGGATCTAAGTGCGTGGTTGAACAAGGAGAATTCGGTAAAGAAGGAAGAGATATAATCTTCCGCGAAGACTCAACGCATGACCTGTATGTTCAGTGCTGGGATGCGCTTGACAATACAATGCCCATGGATGTCGAGAGATTTTTAGTTGACTCAACGCCGCCGGAGACCACAAAAGAGTACGGCGAGCCGTTCTTTGAGACGGAAATAAACGAGGACACGTACCACTGGATAACATCCGACACGGAAATAGCACTCACTGCGAGAGATACGAAAGTCGGCGTAGAGAACGTCAGTTGGAGAGTAACTCTGCTTGACGTTGATGACGAATACTGTTATGTAACATGCGATGAACAAGGCTATGGAGATTTCAACACGGTACCTGGTGATACGGCAAATTTCACCATAGATGAAACATCGTGCCACTACATAGAGTTTTACTCTGGCGACAAGCTGAACAATGTTGAAAATGTAAAAAGCCAGTGCGTCTTCGTCGACAACGAAGCGCCTGAAACAATCAAGACAATAGGCGAGCCGAAAGTCATAAAAACTGAA
>CAYITT010000027.1:3892-7246 GCA_964366275.1 uncultured archaeon | reverse complement strand
AAGTTCTATTACTCCTGCGAGTCCGAAAAGACTCATCAGTTCAACGGTTTGGCCGCCGAACATTCCCAGGATTTTTTGGGCACCGTGCTGAAAGAAGAGAAGACCGACAAATACGCGGAAAACCACGTATAGCTGGTCATGGTATTTTTGTGTTATGTTACCTAACATAATAATACTCTGTAAAGCCATCTTTTTAAGCGTGATTTACAGCCTGTAACGGGTCGTTGTCATTATTTCCAACACATTCTTCATTACTGCAGGTATCAGCCCGTCGAAAACGTGATTTCCGTAACAGAATATTGAATAGTTATCTCCCATGCTTACCAACATTGCGCGAGTCTCTGGTTTATACTCCTTTAGTGACCTGCCTGCGGCAAGCCGTTCTATGTTTTTAGCTATCAGTTTCCCGTGTATTTCCGCATTTTGCGCGCTTTTCTCCTCTTTTACATCAATGATGTCCCCGCCGGCGAAAACATTAATTGTCCCTTTTACCTGCAAAGTTTTCTCTACTAAAATGAACCCTCGCGAGTCCTTTGGGAAGTTTAGTGTTGATGTGTTCGGTGTTATGCCGATACACCATATTACCAGTCCCTCGCCTGCATGATCTACCTTCTTGTTAAAAAGTATCTGCACGCCATTCTTGTGGAGAAAATCAGCCGCGCGCTCCCCGACTTCCTTGTTTGCCCGGTCCATAAGCCTTGCCGAGCCGTTGAGGAGCCTTACTCTCTTTTTTGTCTTGGTTGCCAGTTCCCCGGCTATCTCGACTCCCGTGAACCAGCCCCCGACTATCGTGACTTCTTCCGCGCTTTCAAGCGCTTTGCTGATCGCCTTCGCGTCTTCTCCGTTCTTCAGCGTATATACGTTCTCGTGTGCGGGTTTCTCTGTGCTCGAGCCCGAACAAAGGACCAGGTAGTCAAAGCCGTAAGAATCATTCTCAGTTACGACAGAATTCGCAGTTATCGATTTTACCTCTTCTTTGACCAGTTTGACCTTGAATTTGCTGTAAGGTATGTGTATCTTTTTCTCGTAGCTATTGTTCGCGAGCATCTTGTGCGTGGAAGGCGTGTATTCGAAATAGTCTTTCCGATCAAAAAGCGTCACGTCATGGCCTTTCAGGTGTCTTGCCACTTCAATTCCACAGAAGCCTCCGCCTACAATAGCTATCGTTGCCATTGTCAAATCTTGACAGAAATTCTTTTAAGGACTGAAAACATGTGTTTATATGAAGAAATGCATTTTTTGCGATATAGCTGCTAAGAAAGCTGGCGCATACATCGTTTACGAAAATAGGTCGGTGATCGCATTTCTTGATATACGCCCGGCAGCAGCTGGGCATACGCTTGTTGTTCCAAAACACCATTATGAAAAATTATCGGATATGCCGCCTTCCGCAGCCCGGTCGCTTATGACGGCAATGCATACTATTGTAAGGTATTACAACTCAAAGGGAATTCGAAATCTAAACGTAATGCACGCAAGTGGCCGTGCTGCGCAGCAGTCGGTTCCCCACTGTCATTTTCATATTGTCCCGCGTAAGCGCAACGATAGACTTAATTTATGGTACAAATCCGTTAAGCAGAAACCGCTTGATTTTGAGGCATTGGTAAAAAAGCTTCGTTTTAGGTAATCTTTGGATAAATGGGGTTTGAGCGTTATTGCAAAGATGTAGATAGGGCAAGACGGTTCAAAAGTTTGGTTAGATGCGAATCTATTGTTAATCTGTCTTCTTTCTTAATGTTGGGTATTTTGCGATAGTTTACGACAGCACATAGACCGCGCATTCGTGAAGCTTTCCTGTAGAGAGGCATTTCACCGGCTCTTCTTTTGTCCTATCAAGATGAAAACCGAGCTTCTTTACGACTCTTATGCTCTTTTCATTATCGGCGAAGATGTCCGCTTCTATCCTGCACAACTCCAAATCCTTGCGACAGAATCTGATTATTTCCTTCAGTGCCTCTGTCGCGAATCCTTTGTTCTGGTACTTCCTATTGATCCAATAAACTATTTTCCCGGAATTTTTCTTTGCATCGATGGAATTGATCATCATGACCCCGATCATTTTTTTATTCTCCTTCAGTTCTATGTGAAACGTGTAAGTTTCGTTTTTGCTATTTTCAATTTTTGATATCGCGTTTCTCGCGTCTTCGACGCTGAATCTTGGTATCAATGCCAGCCATTTTACTACATCGTCAGACAGGCTGTCGTGCAATTCTTGCGCATCTTCGATTTTCGGGGGCCGTAAAACCAATCTTTTGGTTTCCATCATAATTTTCTAATAATAAAACAACCTTTAAGTGCTTTTCAACATCCTTTTTTTCTATATGGCAGACTCAACGATCAGGGAATCGGTTTCGTCTTATTCGTTATTTCTCACCAGGGACGGAAAGCGAAGACCGCTTCAGGAAGTAAATGAAAGTATTGCTAATTCGAATGATGTTAAATTTGTAAGTAGGGAACTTGGCAACTGTGCCGAACGCCAGCTGGAAGCGCCTCCGCATATACAGATAATGAGGCAGAAAGAGCTTGTTGATTACGAGCCTGCTGCAGACACCGGCCACTTCAGGTTCTATCCGAAAGGAGCTCTCATGAAGGCGCTTCTCGAAGCATTTGTAGAAAAGCTTGCAATGGAGCGATTGGGCGTCACAAAAATCGAGACCCCTGTGTTATACAGGAATGTCGGCGCTGTGAAAGAACAGGCGCAATCGTTTCATGAAAGTGACTACAGTCTGAAAACAAAGGACGAGGACGAGCTACTCCTACGCTTCGCGGGGGATTTCGGATTGTTCAGCATGCTCTCCGATGCGAGAGTGACGGAAGACCAAATGCCATTGAGAATTTTCGAGGTTTCACCGTCTTTCCGCTATGAGAGAAAAGGAACATGCAGCGGATTGAAGAGACTGAGGGCATTCACGATGCCCGATATTCACAGCTTCTGCAGCAGCTTTGGCCAGGCACTGGATGAATTCGAGACGTTGCACAGAACCTACGCAGAGATATTGAATGACCTTGGCGTGCCGTACGCGCTCAGTTTCAGAACTACGCAAGATTTCTTTGATGAGCACGGTGATTATATTTTGAAATTATCTAACATGATAGGCAAAGATGCGCTTGTTGAAGTACTCGAAAGGATGAAGCATTACTGGGTTCTGAAGAACGAGTTCCAGTATATTGATTCACAGGACGACAACATTCAGCTTTCGACCGTCCAGCTAGACATAGAGGACTCCGAGCGATATGGGCTCACTTACAAAGGGAAAGACAATGAATCCTATCCGTTCACGATCGTGCACAGCTCACTAGGATCAATAGAGAGGATACTCGGGGCCGTGCTCGAAGAAAGAGCAAAAGAAACAG
>CAYITT010000027.1:0-3882 GCA_964366275.1 uncultured archaeon | reverse complement strand
TACTGGCTCTCGCCGACTCAGATACGTCTCATTCCATTCAGTGGCGAATACACCGAAGATTGTGTAAACGTGAGAAAATCTCTTGCAGGGGCGAGGGTGGATATTGACGACAGAGGCTCCAAAGATTTCAGGAATAAAATAAAAGCCGCACAACTGGAGTGGGTACCTGCCTACGCGCTTGTCGGCCGGAAGGAAAGGGAGAGCAATATTTTGGAACTCAAGACGAGAGGAAAAGAAATGGCTCCCTATGCGGGAAGATACTCCGCCGAGGGTTTGCGGCAGTTTTCTCAGGAAAAGATGGGAGAGATGCCGTTTATCGACTTATATCATTCCCCAATGATTTCAAAACAAATCAGATTCAGGGGAAGTTATTGACCCCTTTTTAAAGATTTTTCGGCGTGATCAACTTTATAAACCTAGATTCTAACTATAACCATGAAAAAACCTGTAAAGGAAATTAAGTTGGGTATTAATTCTTGCGCAACATCTGGTAGCTACAAATAAATGAATTTGTTACCTGAGTGTGAGAAGAATGCAGATTGAGTTGGCTGATTCTGTATTGAATTTTAGGTTTCAGCACTGTCAAGTTGAAATAACTGGAAAGTGCAACATGCGATGCGAGCATTGCAGAGCATGGGAAGAAGTTAGAGTACACATGGACTTTCCGTTGTTCAAGAAAACTATTGATTTTGCCGTGTCGGAATCTTTCGACAACTTCAGGGTTACTATTTCTGGCGGAGAACCGTTTCTTCACCCAGAACTGATAAGATTCCTGAGATACCTCAAGGAGAAAGGCGTCGAAAATGTCATAATTACCTCGAACGCCTCGTTGATAACGAGGGAAAAGCTGCAGCAAATTAAAGACATAGATTTCGGCAACATAGTTATACAAATCAGTATCGATAGCGACATACCGGAAGATCACGACAAATTCAGGAATTTCAACGGCGCTTTCGAGAAGGCGATGAAAGCTTTTGACATGTTGAAGGAGCTTGGAATGCAGTCGTCACTCCGAACTTCACTCACTCCGGACAAGATCGACAGGATCGAGAGGCTCATTGGGCTCGCAAAATCAAAAGGCGCAATGCGCGTGGGAATCGGATCTATTATCCCATCCGGGCGCGCAAAGGGAAACAGGAGTTTGTGGATGAATGCGCGCGACAAGAAGAGATTTCTTGAAACTCTTGTAAAATTCAAGAAATCTTATCCTGAAATGGACATAACAACTGAAGATCCACAAAAATTTGCGCTCGAAAATTGTCCATGGACCTATGGTGATTTCAATATAAATGAGAGCGAATTTTATGACGGCTGCAGCGCAGGGATTTCCGGGTTCAACGTGGATTCTACTGGAGTCATAACGCCTTGCGCAGTTCTGTTGAAAAATATTGTTGACCTCAAGAGTTCCTCAATCGAAGAAGCCAAAAAAATGTACGTTCGCTCTGATGTAATCAGAAATCTTTTCGAAAGAAAGTTCAAGGGGAAATGCGGCAAATGCAGGCTGGTAAAGCTTTGTGGCGGATGCCGGGCTGTCGCGGAAGGCGTCAGCGGCGATTATCTCGGAAGTGACGCAACATGCTTCTATAACGGGAAATAATCAAGACAATGTTATTTCTCCGAGATGTTCCTTAAAAATCTCATATACTTGGTTTTCACCTTCAAACCCATGGGATGCAAGATTGTCCGGCCATGGCCTGTCGCTTCCCCACAGTACTCTCTTGTCGAACAGCGGCACAATGTATTCTCTCATCATTTCACAATCCCGTTCAAAATTTCCTTCGAACCTGAAGTCGTTGCTTACAAACATCGGCTTCTCGAGTAGTAATCTGAGTGGCGCGATATCTATATAGACATTTGGAATATTTGATGCGTAACATAGGTCTGTTTTGAAGAATCTCCCAGCATGGGCAAGAATTACTGGTGATTCCGCTTCTGAAAGAAATCGCGAAAGATTTATTATTCTTTCTCCTTCTCCAGCCCCGATGTGAAACAATATTGGCTTGCCAGTCTCGAGCAGCCGTTGCATTACGTAAGTCCTATGAATCTCGTCGTAGGGGTACGCCATCCCCTCTGCGTTACAGTAGACCTTGAAGCCAGCAAAATGTTCACGGTTTTCATCGATTTGTTTCGGAGAATCCCTGTACGGATGCACAAACATGAACGGCGTGAGACGCGAATATTTTTGTGAAGCGTGCAACACTTCTCTATTGTCTTCAAGATATGGATCTGATTGGGAAGGAACAACGTTCGGGCACGCAAATACCACTGATCTGCCTATTCCATAAGTGTCCATTCCTGATACGACCTCTTCTGGCGTCAGCCTGAATCCCCAGCGATTCGTATCGTGACCAATGTGCACGTGATAATCAGTTTTCATTAGCGATCGGTAGTATGAAGATTTCAACAAATTATTTAAAAAGTGGGGGCGGAGGGATTCGAACCCCCATAGGCAGTTTTGGAGACTGCTGTGCTACCAGGTTATACTACGACTTCGCGCAAACGCCTATACATTTGTCCCGCGTGATTTGCGGCCCCAGGTTTTATTAAAATTAAAATAGTTTATAAAATCATCATTACTTTCACTTTTAATTCTAAATTGGACGCCTTTTGTGACAAACCCATCTTTTCTGACATTGCTGTCGGTTTGCCAGACATCCGTCGTTTTTATGCCATTTGTTTCTAACATTTTCTTTATATCATTCATAAAGTTAAATGCATCTTCTATGATTGATTGCTCTTTATTGAGCCTGAAAGCAATGCGAGTTCTTCCGTCTTTTTCTTTCCAGCAGCTTCCTTCGCACTCGAATGCGGTCTTTACATACATTTTTGAAAATTCATGGCTTTCTTTTATCCATTTAGGGACGCTGAATTTTTTAAGTACTTTGTTCCCGTCCGGTGTGCCGAGAAGGCTTAGAATTCTTCCGATAGGAATAGAGCAAATTCTGTATTCATAAGATGTACCTAATCTATTTGTCTCTACTTTCTTCAATTTTCCAGTTACGCGGAACTCTTCTTTTGTAAACTGTATAGCTTTTCTTAAATTTTTGGTATTTCCAGCTGTAAATAAAAACATTTTTTTATTCGGTGTTAAGTGGCCATCAAACGTAAGAAAAGAGACAATATATACAGTTTTAAGATTCGGTCTGTATGGCAAGTTTATCTTAAAATTTTTAATTACTTTGTCGGCATTGTTTTGGATTTTGTAAGTTTTTCTGAAATTATTTTCATTAATTTCGAAAGACATTCATATACATGCAACAGACGCGTATAAATAGGTTAGTATACAACCCCGTCACATTAAGATGAAAATTACAGATAAAAAGATTTTTATGGCATGCATACGTCGGTGAAGGAGTAACCCTCGATCAGCCTGTTGCCTTCCACTGGCAGGAATTCCACATCGTAGCTCATCGGCTTCATGTGAATCCTGACGACTCCTCTTGACTCGTTGTTCCTGATTCTGCTGTTTTTCTTTACTTCTCCGAACCCGTAAAGGTTTCCGTATCCACCCGCGCCTGCAATGATTTCTCTTATGCCGTTCGGGTCCGCACGTCCGTCGGGATCCTGTTTAGCAAAAATTTCGTTGTTATGTGCGTGGCCGTTCAGTACGAGCTCAACGCCGTGTCTGTACATTATTCTCCATGCCGGCCTCATTTTAGGCGACTCGCTTCCACGGTCGTCGGAGCTGAACAGCGGATGATGAAAATATACGAATGTGCATGGCTCGCTCCTAGTTGCCAGATCATTTTCAAGCCATCTTATCTGGTCGGACTCTTCAGAAACATCTATGCTGCTGTTCAGGACAGCGAAGTGCGCGCCGCCGTAATCAAAACTATAGAACCCGAACGGTTTCGTTTTCGGGAAATTTTCATAAAAGAGCTC
>CAYITT010000026.1:0-7271 GCA_964366275.1 uncultured archaeon | reverse complement strand
ACCTTTTGGGGAAGTTTTTAGTTCGAAAATATAAAGGAAAAATAGTGTCCGGTATGGTTACAGAAGTAGAGGCTTATGTAGGGATGGAAGATAAAGCCTGTCACGCTGCTCGTGGAAAAACCCAGAGAAATAAAGTTATGTTTGAAGCAGGCGGTATTTGGTATGTATACCTCGTTTATGGCATGTATTGGATGCTTAACATCGTTACAGAAAAGAAAGATTTTTTCGACAAGTTCCTTGATGCGATGTCGCTTAGCTTTGAATTCGCGAAAAGCGGCCCTTACGAAAGGGACTTCGAGGACAGGATCACTAAAATAATGCTTGCAAGATGCGCGCAGGAGCGATACTTGCCGATAACGAACTTCATCAAGAAGAAGATGGGAGTTGGCGGCTAATGCAAGACCACCCATACAAGGTCGGCGTATCTACAGGCTTCTTTTATTTTAACAAAGACCCGGCTCTGCTCGGATTAGCTACAAAGATCGGCGGCCTGGGCGCCACAACCGGCGTGCAATTTGTACAGGTTGACCTGGAAAGTATAGCAGAGTTCCGCGAGCCTGAAGTTGTGAACCAGGTCAGGAAAATGATGACAAAACTTGGCATAACAGACGTCGGACTCCACGGAGAAATCGGGGAGAAAATGTCCGTGGATTGCGCTGAAAAACGTATCTGGGACCAGACCCACGACAGGCTTGTGCAGACTGTAAGGTTTGCAGCAGACCTTGGATTCAGGTATGTAAACGTCCATTTTTCCGCCCGTCCCATATTGTCCTATGCAGAGTCACAGCAGCGTTCAATGGGCTACATGTACCCGGTAGTTGGGCCTGACGGGAGACCCATACAGCATATCATAAAGGGCAACCCGCAGACAGAAAGAGAAGCTGTAAAACACATGCCATTGCGAAGAGGGGAACTTGAAAACAACGAAGTTTTTCAGGAAGAACTAAAAAAATATGTTGAACAGAAAATCAAACTACAACTTCCAGGCGCTGTCGAGGAACACATCGAACGTCAACTAAGAGACGTCCCGGAAGAACACAGGAAAGAGGTAATGAAGCGGATTGACCGCAAACAAATTGAGAGAGAGGAAGAATATCGCATAAGGCGAGAGTCTGAAAGAAATGCTTTTGAAGATGAGAAATTTCTTATAAGTACCTGGTTCAAGTTCAAAGACACTGCATATGAAAAATACCTGCTTAGTGACGGCGAACTGGGCGCCTTTTCTATAGTGGCCGCTTACATGAAGGAGCGTGGCGATTATCTATGGAGTACGATTGCTAAGGGCGCAGATCCGGACAAGCTTTATTTTGATAACGAGCAGGCTTATTGCGCAGCTGTCACTTCAAAGTATATAGAAGGCCACCTTAACGTAGACGGAAAACATAACGATTACAACAAGAAATACTTAGGTGGAATGAGCATCAAGCAGTGGTGCGAATCGAAAAGATTATACATGCTTTTTGAGAACCCGGAAGCAAACCAGGGACAGGAGGGTGCCTATCGTCTGTTTCATCCGCAGCATTATTATCATACAATAAAAAATATAGGATCGCCTTACGTAAGGATATGCCTGGATGTCGAGCATATGGTTTCACATGCGCTGGATCCTGATATAGAGATACCAAAACTCCCGGACGACTTCGGGAAATATATGGTCCTCTGGCATCTCGGACAAGCTACTCCGTACGGCGGCACTGCGCACATACCAATACCGAGAGGATCGATAGCGCAGGAACAGATATACCGCTGGATATACTGGATAAAGAAGAAAGGCTTCAAGGAAGGTTATCTGCTTTTCGAGCGAGGCGGAGGACGAACCGGTCGCAGCAACCAGAACTATGAAGTCTTTGAAGATAGTGTGCAAGCTATAAAACAGATAGCGTATTATCTAGAGAGAGACATAGAGCCGCATAACTTACCCCCGGAGTTCTTCGGAATCTCTGCCGCCAATAAAGAGGTCTGGGCGAGGCAGGTAACGACGATGAGAGAACACGCGTGGGATCCGTTAGAAGGCTTGCTGAGCGTGCCTGAAGAGAAGCATACGTTTTTCGGAAGAAACGCAGTGGATAAAGGCAAGGCGCAGGAATGGGAAAAGCGCAAGTTCCGTTAAGGCTTTTCTTTAGGAAAGAAAATCCTTACAAGGCGAAACTGAGTTTCACCTGTATCGGTTTGGTTAACCAAACCTGATAAGCCAAAAGAAATATATTACCAGTTTGGTGATATGATGTGAGATAAAGTTTCACCGCGGTGTTAACTTTATATAACGTTACTTTAACATTTACTTGATCATAATGGAAAATAAAAAACCGGAACAAAAGCCAGATCAAAAACTGGCCAAAAAACACGATGCGTTGCGTAAGAAGCAAATCGCTTTGGCCAATAAGTTCAAAGACGAGGTGCTCAAGAAATACAAGGATATTGTAAAAGCTGTTGTTCTTTTCGGATCCTTTACGCGAGGAGATTTCCACGAGAAAAGCGACATAGACATGCTGGTCATAATAGACGATGTAATAGCCAGGATGACGCCGGAGATGAAGGACGAGCTGGATGACCGTCTCTATGACATAGCAAAAAAGATAGACGAAAATATAACAGTCCAACCGGCCTGGACTTTGAGCGAGTTTTGGGACATGGCAAGGATTGGGCATCCGTTACTATTCACAATAGTCCGCGACGGGTGGGCATTGTACGATACAGGTTTTTTCATTCCCATTAGAAAGCTACTAGAGCTGGGAAAGATACCGACCACGCTTGAGGCCGTGGAAAAGTTCATGGAAACCGCCCCGCAGAAGATAAACCGTGTGGAAACGGCAAAGTTATACATGATTGCCGAAGACCTTTTCTATGCAATGCTTAACAGTTCGCAGGCTGTTTTGATGTATGTGGGACAGAACCCGTCGTCGCCTAAACACACCCCTGACGCGGTCAAAGAACATCTGGTTGCGCAAGGGCTGCTCGAGGAAAACTACCTGAAAGATCTGGAAAACGTAATCAATTTCCGCAAACAGGTTGAACACAAGGAAATCAAGGACATTTCAGGGCAAAACCTTGACGAGTTCATACAGAAAGCAAAGCAATACGTATCAAGGATGGAACAACTTTTACTTCAATTGCAAAAGAAAAAGAAGGAGACAATTGTACAAAGGAACTATGAAGTCATGATCAAGGCAGCTGTTGCTGCTTTAAAGAAAATAGACAAGCTTCCGCCGGACCCTAAGGATCTCCCGCACGCTGTCAAGGAATACCTGATTGACGGGAAGAAAGTTGATAATTATTTCGGCGACGTCTTCAAGCGGGTCGTGACGATGAGAAAATTGCTGGACGAAGATAAAATCAACGAGCTGCCGCAAAGAGAGATAGAGCTGATGCGCGAATATGTAAGACGTTTTGTGCAGGATCTGGAGCCGTTAATAGAACCAAGGCCAACGAAGAAGAAGGCTCAGAAAGGCAAGAAATAGGCGATCCGTATGATTTCATTTATCCTTGCCTTGGCTATGTCTGCGAATTGTGGCCAGAACTACAATAAAACATTTTCGCCTTCCCGCATGAACGTCGTATACACGGTCGAGACAAAATGCGACAAAGCACGCAGCACTGTGCAATATTTTGACATCGGTAACGACGGGGAACTGGACATGTACTGCGACAACGGGAGATGCCGCTATCTCAGCGCCGCAGAGGCAGAAGAGCTAAGAGACAATTTTGAGACTGCCAGAAACAGGACTGTTGAGAGAAAGCGACGATAACAACCAAAGTAACCTTTAAAAACCTTTACTCCAGAGTAGTAACATGGAAAGAAACAAACTTGCTGCTTACGGCGTTTTACTTGCAGGAACTCTTGCGGTAGGCTACGGCCTCTTGACTGGAAACAAATGCGGAGACATAAAAAGAGTTGAGACTGACAAGGAGATCGTATACGAAGACAGAAGATGCATTCCGGCGAAAAAGGGACTGCATTTCTTCATAGACAATAAGTCAAATGGACATGGTATTGACGCTTACGCGACTCCTGCAAGCATGCTTACCGGCCCGGTGTTCGACATTAGAGACGCGCCAACAGGAATAAAATGGATCGCTGTGAATCTTGAGAAGGATTATGCTGAACAAGAGGGGAAATAAAATGAGGATATTACCAACGCATGAGGAAATGGGCAGAACATTTTTCGGACTAGCATTTACTGGGTTCTTGGCAGCAGGAATTGTCCATTATTTTGGAGATGCTGCAACAAAAGAAAAAGATACAAATAGATTGATGGCTGGTTCAATCATTGGTTGTTACTGTTATCAAATGTCCAAAAGATATCAAGCAGAAGAGCGCGTAGATGAGTTGGAAGAAAAATTACGGGATAAAGCATACGAGCTTTCAACACTCAAAAACCCCTCTTGTTGCGCTTTGGATAATGTTAGAGGAGTTGAATAAAATGGGATTCGAATTTCATGTGCACGGACTGTGGATACTGGGAACGCTTTCGTTCCTTTTAGGCACGCTGATGGCGGGCAACCTGCAATGGGTTGAAGGGACTACAGAGATGAGTTTTGTGCTTTCTGTTGTTATAACATTCCTATTCATACTGTTCGCAGGCGCGCTGTGGATATCCGCGGCTGTAAATGCACGACAGGAACAGAGATAAGACCAATTTTTAAATATTTTCTTTAATTTTGTTGAAATAAATTCTCGTAAAAAACGACTTTTTGACTAATCAGATTTAAGCAACAGTCAGCTTCTTTTGGGGTGCGAACTCAGTCTTTCTTATCTCTATTGAGCCGATCGGGTATGCTTTGTTGCATTCCGCGCGTATCTCGTGCTGCAGATCCCCGGCAATAATATCAGAGACAAGTTCGTCGAATGTGGACTCTTTGCCGACTTTATCTACAATATCCCTCGCTATTTTTCTTGTGATGTCTTTCTTTGCCTTGCCAACTCGCTTGATAAGCATGAATACCGTCTTTACTCTTATCTTCTTCCCGTCCTTTGTCGTTATGTCCTGAACGACATCGACACGGCGGCCGTGTCTCTGGACCATGCGATATATGCGCTCGCGCATACATTCGTGACCCACAAGCTTTGTCGTGGCCTTGTTGCCTTCGACTTTGTCAACCTGAAAATTGATTTTAAAGTAGAATTTAGAAAAATCTTTAGAAAGCTCGATAAGACTGACATCTATCTTTCTTCCAACGAGCCCCTTCGGGTCTGAAGAGAGCGTTTCTCCTAGAACTTTCTCCCCGAACATTGCCGGAGCGACTATCTCGTACCATTGTTTCTTTACTGCCATATAAATCTTTTCTTTCCCGAAAGAAAATCTTTATCATTCCCAAAGAAAGGGTTTGACTCAGACTAGTCTTCGTATATTACTTCCATAAGTTAAGCCAGAAGTTTTAAAAAGGTTAAATCATTCATACAAAGCCCTGTAGAAGTCGGGAAAATTGGCCTTCAGTTCCCCCGGCGTAAGGTCTTCGACACTTTCCCACGGGAAAACAACCCACGGGTATTTCCCTTCTGTCATAGGAATTTCATCAACAACAAAATCAGGTATAGCTCCTGTTTTGTTTGCAAGCGGTTTGGTATATAGCATGGCGAATTTAGCTTCGGCATCGGTGGGTGATATATCGCCAATTAAAGGAGTTTTCAATAAAAAGCGGCCGTTTCCTGCTTCCATAGCAAAGTAGTGCATTACATGGCCATTTACGCCTATTTTTCTGTCAATTGCATCTGCCCTTCTCAGCCCGTTTTTCAGTATGTAGCTAAATGCGTACTCAGTCCTGCCAGTGTCTGATATGTCGTCAACAGGAAGAAGGTGTCTATAACGTTTTGACTGGATTACAGCTGCAAGCTCTTCCATGTTGTATATTTCTATTCCATCTGACTGATTTCCTTTGCCTTCATTATAGGACCTGCCGCTTGCTGAAAATGATGTTGGTTTTATTCCATAACCAGCCAACCCGTCTTTAACATGCCTCCCAACAATTGCACCGCCGCCCCATATACCAATCAAAGCATCGGGTCTGTACCCGCTTTCCTCTACAATCCTGGAAAGTTTCAGCGAGTCTATGCCAGCCCGCTTATGAGAAATAATGTACTTTGGCAGCTCTTCCATTCTCTAGTTTTATGAACAATCTTCTTAAGATAAAGCCGCTTAAAAATCTTGGACATCAAGTTTATTCATGAAGTTTTCTGAACTGGCGGAACTTTACGAGAAGCTGGACGCGACACCCAAAAAGTTGGAAAAGAGGGACATACTCGCGGTTTTTTACAAAAACCTTAAAGATAGTGATCTTTACAGGGCTGTTGTGCTTTCAAGCGGCTACGTTTTCTCGCAAGGCGAAGAGGAACTAGGCATAGCCGAGGGAATGGTCAAGCGGGTCATCCAGAGAGTTGCCGGTGCTACAGAGAAAGAAGTCGTCGATAAATTCAAGACCACAGGAGATTTGGGACTTGCAGCCGAGACGTTAATGGAGAAAAGAAAGCAGAAACCGCTGCTGTCGAAAACGCTTACCGTTGATATGGTATTTGACAATTTACGCAAGCTGCCGGAAATAACGGGCGAAGGCAGCCAGGAAAAGAAGGTTGCATTGATTTCTGAATTGCTTTCCGCTGCAACACCCAAAGAAGCCCGCTACATTGTTCGCACTACGCTCGGGCAAATGAGGATAGGCGTGGCGTGGGGGACAATACGCGACGCGCTTGCCAAAGCCTTTGAGAGAGAGCCCAAAGAAGTCGAACACCTCTTTAACATGGTAGGCGATTACGGAAAAGTTGCGGAGCGAGCCAAGAGCGGAAAAATGGCAGCGTCTATGGAATTGTTTCGTCCCGTTCGCGTCATGCTTGCAGATCGCGGTGGCGATGATATAAAAGCAGCTGTTGAAAGTTTTGAAAAACCGGCTATAGAAATAAAATACGACGGGTTCCGCGTCCAGATTCATAAAGATAAAAATAAAGTTGTTATTTTTTCACGAAGGATGG
This sequence comes from uncultured archaeon, assembly GCA_964366275.1. GTDB lineage: Archaea > Aenigmatarchaeota > Aenigmatarchaeia > GW2011-AR5 > GW2011-AR5 > GW2011-AR5. The sequence goes on along the minus strand of CAYITT010000026.1, from coordinate 310 downwards.
AAGACGTCACAAGACAATTTCCCGATATCGTCGAATGGTCAAAAGAATCGATCAAAGCAAGCAATTGCATTGTCGACGGCGAGGCAGTTGCATTCGACTTTGCGCGCAATAGAGCGTTCCCATTCCAGCATCTTTCGCGAAGAATACAACGCAAATACGATATAGAAAAAATGACTGAAGAAGTTCCCGTGCAAGTAAACCTCTTCGACATAATCTATCACGAAGGCGAAAACATAATGAACAAGCCTATGAAAGAAAGATGGGCCCTACTCAAGAAAATAATAAAAGAGACGAGGAATTTCACGCTTGC
>CAYITT010000025.1:0-7334 GCA_964366275.1 uncultured archaeon | reverse complement strand
CTTTTCAACTCCGTTGGGAAATCTCACCGTAACAACATCGCCGACTCCGGCCCCGAGTCCGCTTGACAGCACGCCGAATGTTTCCTCGCCTATCGTATCCTCTATTTTCTCTCCCGCAATGAACCGCCCGAGAAGTATTTCACCATCGGCGCCGTCGGAAAGGAAAGAACCGTCCGACACGTAGGTGCTCACAGCGCTGACGCGTAACTCATCAGAAGGCATCAGAGCAATGGTCGGGACTGATTCCTCTTTGTTGCGGTACTTGATAGTCACTGCCAGGTTAATTCTGGCGGTTGATGCAATGACCTCCTTATTCGTGTCTATCTTTCTGCGCAGCGAAGAAACTCCGTCAATATATTTGGCCTCGCTGCTTTCCGAAGGCGTTATGTAAATATGAGACGTTGCCGTGTTTATTATAGCGTCAGTAAACGTGTTTCCGAGACCCGTCATAAACGCAGAAAAGAAAGTTATGTTGACAAAAGAAAAGGCAATGACGCATACTACAAGCGCTGCTATCCTCTTGTCTCTGTTAAGATCCTTGATAGCAAGAAAGGAGATGGTTCGTAGTGTGGACATATAACCACCCTACTTCTTTTTCCTTTTTCTGTAGAAATAAAATCCGGCAGCAATCACGATAATTACAGGGACGATTATCGGAAAGTCAGGATTCTTGACATTCAGGTCAAAGTTGCTCGTGACCGAGTGCTGACCAAGGTCGTCTGTATAGGTCGTTTCTACCGAGCACTGGTATCTTTTTCCCTGTGGAAGAGTCAGTTCAAATACAGCCGGTGCGTCCTCGTCTCTTTTGAGCTGTCCGAGGAAAGCTTTTACGTTCTGGCCGTCGCATTGTATTGAGGACTCCATATAGTCGATATCACCGTGGCCCACGTTTTGCAGCCTCACTACAACTGTAATAGGTGCGCCCGCAATCGGCTGACCGCCCGTAGACGCCGCAGCTTTTATGTTCTGGACACTCAGCAACCCGCTGTTCACTATCTGCACGCCGATGCTTTGATTAGAACTATAGCTTGCCCCTAGATCATCAAGATATGATATTTCAAATTGTACGTTATAGCCGCCCGCGACAAGCTTATTGCTTGCCACCATCTGGAATACAACAATATCCGACTCCTTGGGCCCTGTGCTGTCAACAACCACCGTTGATCCGCCGAGTGTAACGAAATCAGCGGATCTTGATGTTACCTTTATTTCACGCGCCGTTCCGGTTCCTATATTTTTCACCGTAACAGGCATGTCAAATCTTTCTGATGGAGTAGCATTCGTTATCAGATCGGAAAAAAGGACTATGTTAGGCCTGCCGCTCACCGACACGTCTACAGTTGTTGACGTCCCGCCAGTTTTTACAAATATAGGATATATGCCGGACTGTGCAGATGATTCAACAGAAAGGAAATACGTCACGGTTCTGGAACATAGCGCACAGAGATCGAACTGCGTCGGCGAATCAGAAGTCTTGAGTGTGAAAGGATATTCCACGCTGAGGTTGGACGTTATTCTTTCTGACGTTGATCCTACGTTGGTGTAAGCAACGCGCATGGTCAGGTCGCCGCCCGGCGATACAGGCTGCGGCGACACATCGTTAACATCTATCTTAGCAGCGTGCACTGAAACAATCATCAGTAGCATTGCAAATATAATCATCTTTTTCTGGAACATAGGACATCATATATTTGAGACGCTGCCTCTAAATATCTAAATTTGTCCGTTTTTCCTTTCAAGAACATGACATTTCTTTACGAATGCTACGAATCCTTTTGGGTTTTCGCTAGCCCTCGTATCTTCAGGCGGCATAGTTGACCTGTATTCGAATGTGCCGTCCCTGTTTAATTTCAAAACGCGGCAGTATAGTATTGCACCGTTATCATAGACACATTCCACGACTTTTCCAACATATTGACGAAATTCTGAAGCTTCCACGTCTCCAAAATATCAAAAATACTCTTATAGTTATCAAAGGGTCCTGTCTGGGTATAATTTCTCTTGGTAACTATACATGAACCCACAGGGGTTCATGATAAAGCTGGGAGAGGGAGTCGAACCCCCTTATCCGGCTATCTGCTACAAGTACAAGAACCTAAGGTTCTCGCCCTTGTTAACCCTGCAATCCTAGGTAATAAATATTACCCAGTTTCTTTGGGTTGATCCAAACCTTTCTTTTGAAAGAAAGGGAAGGATTCTGCAGGCCGGCGCATAGCCCTTCTGCCATCCCAGCGTCTCCTTAGTGTATAATAACACATCTTAAATCCTTATTTTGAAAGGTTTGCATAAAGAGGTCAATATCATGGTGCATAACACAAACTATAGAATATTTATAGAAACACTTCTAGCTGTACTACTAGGTATTTATTCGCTATTAAATCTAAATCTTACATACGAATTAAATTATGTTTTGATAATATCAATTTTTTTATTGAGCTTAGGAATTTTTTCACTACCAATCTGGGAAAGACTGAAACCTCTTATATTGTGTAAAGAATGCCTAGGCAGCGGTGGAGAAAAATGTATATTTTGTAGAGGTCTGGGATACCTAAGACCGTGGACTGATAGAATAAGTCCTGAATTCACTTATGACATAAAAGAAATAAGTAAAAAATATTATATAATTATATACGGAATTAAACTAAGCAATAACATTTCTACTGGAAGGGTACTGATTAAATTTAATGTCATTGACCGTATGTTTCGTAAAAACCGTGGTGAAAAATCAATAGAGATTGAATTTAAAAAAATAGACGGATGGACAGGTGTAGAAGGTTCTATACAAATTGACCCAATAGATGTAAGCGATATGCTAAAATTAGGAAGCGAGCCGAGAAAAGAAGATTTTGAAGTAAAAATATCATATGAAAATTTGGACAAAGGAGAAAAATGTGGTAATTGTAACGGAAAAGGTAAAATTTATTGCAAGAAATGTAATGGAAAAAGATTCAAATTTTAACAACTTCAGCGCGTTTTATCGCATCTTTGACTAGCGCGCTTATTTTCAGTTTTTTCTCCAACTTTCGGATCTCCGTCGTGTCCGATTTTGTCGCCGGATGTTTCGCTATCAATACAGAACAACAGTCCGTGTAAGGCTTTATCGAGGTGCCGTAGGTGTCTATCTTCTTTGCCTCGTCGATTATGTCTATCTTCCCGCGTCCGATGAGCGGCGAGAATATCGGCGCGTCTATCGCATCGTAAATGGCGTGAATGTTTTCAAGAGTCTGCGAGGCTACCTGTGCAAGACTATCTCCTGTAACAATTCCTTTTGCATTTTCCTTATGCATTATCTCCTCAGATATTTTCATCATCAGCCTGCGGTAAAGTATCATCCGGTACTTTGGATCGATCTTCTTTATTATTTCCTGCTGCACTTCTTTGAACGGAACAAGATAAGCTGTCGATCGTCCCTGATATTTTGATAGAACACTAACCAGATCCTTGATCTTAGCAATGAAAGGATCGTAATTATGAAAATGAACGAAGATGATTTTACAGCCTCGCGTCATCATCCTGTATGCAGCAACGGGCGAATCTATTCCGCCGGAAAGCAGACAGACAACCTTGCCGGCTGAGCCTACAGGAAGACCATCAGGGCCTTTCTCTTTCTGTGAATAAACATAAGCTTTCTGCGCGACCTCGATAAATATTTCCAGCTCCGGGTTATGCAGGTCTACTTTCTTCTTTGTTTTTTTCCATACTTCTGCACCAACCTGTTTGTTCAGCTCCATTGAAGTATGAGGGAAGTTTTTATCAGACCGTTGTGCAGTTATCCGGAATGTTTTTGCCTTCGATTTCTTGGCAAGCGCGACGGCAGCCGCCTTTATTTTCTCAAACTTCGGTTCTATCTCTTCAACAACAGAATAAGAGTGCACGCCGGGGAGGAATTTTAAAGCGTCCAGCTTTTTCGCGCCCCTGACAAGTATCCGTCCGCGCTGACGCTCTACTTTCGCGTCGAGTGTATTGTGTATATTCTCCGCGAGCTTTCTCTCGAAATATCCGCGGTTATCCTTTTTGGTCCCTATCTCGCTGTAATGAACAAGCACAATTTTCATAGCTAACAGTTGAAAACTACATTTTTATAGAGATCAATACAAAGAATATTTACGTAATGTGATTGTAATGATAAACCCGACATTCACGCCAATGCAGTTCATCTGGACTATTGTAGCAATATCAGTATTCATAATTCTGGCTATTCTGTATCATATGATGCTTACTCACAAGCACAAGAAAAAATAGTCACTTCTGGATAACAATCGGGACTATAATATAGCCTTTTTATGCATTGCATGCGTAATTCTAATTAAGTTATAATGGAAATTTGCTTCCTTTGTGACGAGACTTTCGTCAATCACACGGAGCTCGAAATGCATGTGGATGAAGAGCACCCGGAATTGAGGAATCACGTCAAGATCAAGCTCTGACGTATCAGGGCTTATAACTGCTGATTTTCTTACACGCGCGAATGCCCATAGTATTTTTTAGAAAGTTTAGCGTAAACGGCCTAAAGTCATATAATTGAGTTGCATTTACTGCAATAAAAATAAAATTGAAATAAAAAAGAAAAAATTTCTTTTTAGACTACTGCCAGCGTGTAGATTGCTGTTCTCGGGCTTGGGTCCGCAGAAGCTCCTGCAACAGGGTTCGTGTCTGCGGTGACTGTTATCACCACGTTGTCCGTCGATGTATCCCCGTCGTTGTCGGTCACCTTGAACGTTACGTTGTATGTGCCGTTTGTGTTGAAAGTGTGCGACGGGTTCTGGCTGGTAGAGTTTGTGCCGTCCTTGAAGTTCCAGAAATACGTGAACGGTGCATCACCGCCTGTCACGCTTCCAGTGAAGTCAACATCCAGAGGTGCGAATCCGCTTGTCGGCGTTGCAGATGCGTCTGCGACAGGCTGGCTGTCCTGCACAATTAACTGCACTCCAGTTATTCTGGATTTTCCGTCCCCGGACGCGTTTATGACGATCGTGTAGTTGCCTGCAGGCGTAGAAGCGCCTGTATCAACAGTCAGCACGGACGCGTATGTCGGGGATCCCGAAGACGCGTTGAACGTGCATATTGCGTCAGTAGGGCATCCGCTTGAGGAAAGCGCTACGTTTTGCGAAACTCCTCCAAGCAGCGTCACGTTGACGTTGTATGTCGTTGCATCGCCCTGCGTAACAGTTCTGGATGAAGGGCTTGCACTGACTGAATAGTCAAAGATCGTGTATGTCACGTTTACCGGAAGCCAGTCAAGCCTGCATGTTGGATTTGTGCCTCCGCCGGATTTGTAGCAGGTTACGTTGACCGTAAGGTTGCCAACTTTTCCCGGAGTCCACGCAAGATCACTTGTCACGTCGATCGTATATGTTTGCTCCGACGTAGTTCCGCCTATTGCGTGAGGAGGCCCGAATGTGGCGCCGTTATCGCCGCTTACCTGTACTAAGGCACGGCCGCTTGTTCTGGTTGCCCAGAAATCAGCGCGTATCTTCACGCTGTCTATGGAAGCGCTCGCAGGCACAGAAAAACCATAGCTTTTCCAGACGCCCGTCCTGTTGTCTGATCCTGTGACGGATGCGGTTGAAAAGTTGGCGTTGTTTCCGAAAGCGTTCCCGCAGTTTCTCCATTCACCGTTGCACGATGATGGGGAATTTGTTGAAAGTGCGGCAAAAGCAATAATCGCAAATAGAGCTAGAGATGTCAAAAAAATTCCGATTTGTTTTTTCATTGTAATTAAATAGTAATGCAACTATTTAAAATTCCGTACCAAAAGTTTTCACGATTAAGAAGTAATAATAAAAATTATACTACTTTGTTTGCTTATTATAGGGGAACATCGAATTATCATTATGCCATCAAGAAAAAGAAACACGGTAAACATAGCTCAGGATAACAAGAACCCGTACGTGCAGATCGGCGCGTCGATAGCAGGAATATTCATGCTAACAGCGTTGTTTGTCCTGCTTTTTGCTGAATCGCAGGCAGGCCTGCTTGTGCCTATCGCATGGGCGTTCGCGTTCCTCGGAGCCGCGCTTGCCTTCTTCCAGAGCAAGAGCAGAAAATAGGCGTTTTTTAACTTTTCTTATAAATTTTTATGATGGATCTGAACAAAGAGATACAATTCTCTTTCGAGTTCGTAAGCAGATTGATAGAACGCGGCATAATCTCAGCTTTTAACAATGATCTTAACAAGGCAAGAATCGAGATAGAGCACAAAATACGCCATGAGAGTGTTATAATCGATAGCCCAAGCAAACATAAAGGCCATAACCATTGCAACTCCGGTCACAGACCAAATGTGTATAGATGCCTATAACGCCAGCCGCAAAAACCTTAAGAAATAGGGTGTTATAATTATGAATATGAAAGCCATATCCAAGACAAAGAACGACTATTGCGTAAGATGCGGCTCGCACAGCATAGAAACAGTAGAGAAGAAAATGCAGTTCAATATGCCAAATCCAGGTTTGATAGCTGTCGTACAGAAATGCAACGAGTGCCAGGAATGTGGAGAAACGTACTTTGATGACAATCAGATAGCCGAACTGTCAAAAAAACTCAAATCAGAAAAGTCGAAAATAGAAAAACAATAAACACTGTTTCTGTACATTCACAATTTAAATACTCTGATTCTTATCTGTTTAGAGACGCGCCTGTAGTCTAACGGTAGGACCTTAGCCTTCCAACAGCCCTTTCAATGAAAGCGCTGGCGGAAACGAAGACAGCTAATGATCCGGGTTCGAATCCCGGCGGGCGCACTTTCATTTCGGGGCATACATATATCCCAAAAATTGAACGCTTTAGAAGATTTACTATGAATATAACTACATGAATTTGACAATAGGAAACAATACAATTGACATACCACAAGAAAAACAGGACACCGTATCGACTATACTTGCACAATATTTTGGGGGTTTTCGTGGCACCATTTTCGAACTTCCAGTTGGTGCGGAGAGAGTTACAGTAGACGGAAGACTTTTAGGGGAATTGCACCCTAGTAAAATTAAAGACCTAAAAGGAGAGATAGCAATCTTACTTACTTTTGGAGAATCTAAATATAATTGATTTCATACGTATTCTATACGACGATATGGAAGCGGTCAAACCAGCTTGCTTGTCAAGCAAGTGACTTAGTGTCTTCGTGGGTTCGAATCCCACTCGTAACTAAATAGCCGTTAGAATTTTATTTCTCCCAGCAATTTAGCTTCTTCTTCAGTCAGTGGATTAAGAGAGTCAGGTTTTCTATAAACATGGCGAAGAAGTTCAAACTTAGAACCGTCGAATCTTTTCTTATAAAATATAACCGCACTTATTCGCTTACTTTGATAAAAAAGACCGTTTTCAGC
>CAYITT010000024.1:0-7345 GCA_964366275.1 uncultured archaeon | reverse complement strand
GAGTTCAGACGTGTGCTCTTCCGATCTTGTGTTTGTTATCGTTGCATCTCTCATCCATGGCATGATATGGCCGAGTTTCATTCCACGATTCATATCCTCGAAGTCGTGCTTGAACAATCCGCGATGCATTCCAAAACCATTGTTCATAGGTCCGAAATCGTCGTCTATATTGTTGTTGTCAGAATCGTCGTCTATTTCGGTATTGTCATTCACGTTTACGTTATCGTCATCACTAGTGTCTATATTGTCGTTCGAATTTGCATTGTTGTCCTCGGACATATGCGGGTTTATATTGTCCTCTCCATTATTTTTGAAAAACGCGTCTACGTTGTTCCATGACCTTCCTCTTGAATTATTCTCGTGTGCTAATGCTATAGGCACTGCTAACAATGCCAGCACGGCAACGACCATATATTTTTTATCCATTTATATCACTCCTGTTTCTGTAATATCATGAGGCTCTGATCACGTGTTTCTTTCTCTTGATATTACGGTATTATGACCACGTCTTTCAGCGCGCCAATGCTCGGCGACTCGCATGTCGGGCAGCGGAGTATTTTATAAAAATACTTTTTGCCGCATTCCAGGCACGCGAACGTGTTTATTATCGCCGTTCGCCTTGGCTGCTTGTTGGTATCCTTTGACTTTGTACCCTTCGTGTTGTTGTTTTGTTTTAATCCAAACATTATGATCCCTCTGTTTTTTGATCAAACTTTTTATTGAAAAGTTTGGATGCAGTGTCTCTGATCCACTGCTTCTAATCATTCTATTATTGTTTCACCCACATAACGATGTAGTGAAACAGTCGTGCAACAATCTGTTGTCTCGTCGGAATAGTGACTTTTTGACTGCTGAATTTTGTTTGTAGTCACCCAACACATATATATTTAAGTTTGTAGTCACCTATATTTACTATGTACATAGAAAAGAGACGTGTCGGGAAGAAGATAAAGTACTATCTTGCCCATGCATTCCGTAAAGATGGCACAGTAAAAAAAATAAGGTTTTATCTGGGAACCAATGAAAAAGCTGCCAGAGAGAAGAGGGGCCGTGCAGAGCAAATCATAAAGGAAAGGATTAAGGCATACAATGTTATTTCTGATCCTTTTCGCAGAGCGCTTACTTCCAGAGAAATCGAGGAAGTCAGGTCTCTGGAGGCCAAAGGAAATATATCTATAAGACACCTGAGCGAGGAAGACTGGAAAAAATTCACTGAATCATTTGTTTACGACACGAACGCTATTGAGGGCTCGTCCGTCACGTCTGTGGAAGTAAGGGACATACTTGAGAAACAGAAGTGGCCTGAGAGAGAGAAGTGGGAAATATCAGAAACATACGGAGTAAGGGATGCCATACAATTCATAAGAACAACAAAGGATCATCTGTCTCTATCACTGATAAAAGAACTCCACAAAATATCTTTCAAGAACTCGAAGGGGTTTGCAGGAAAATTCCGTCAGAAAGGCCAGGAAGTAGGTGTTGTAGACGGTACGGGGAAAATAATTCACAGAGGCGCTCCATCTGTCTTGGTTGTCAAGCTTCTCAAAGATCTTGTCTCATGGTATCAAAAAAATAAAACAAAATATCCCCCGGTTATTTTGGCGGTTGTTGTGCACAACCAGTTCGAGACCATACACCCATTTGTAGACGGCAATGGCCGAGTGGGGAGATTATTGTTAAATAACATTCTTCTCAAGCATAACAAACCTCCCGTGAACATAGAATTAAGAAACAGGCATGAATATTATGCATCACTAAGGGAATACCAGGAAAGCGGAAACATAAGACCTATGATCAAGCTTATACTCAAAGAATACAAGAACCTGAAGAAATTGTTGAAAAACAGGTGACTACGTTTCCTGCTTTTGTAGTCACCCAGAATAAACACTAGCTTATGCGTTTCCATTAATCCGGGCTTGGCGGTTTGGTTATTTTTCCTTCTATCCGATCTCTGATTGTGTCGACTTGTTCTTCTGTCAGATCTTCGCTGCATGCGTCCTCTTCTCCTCTTGTAAGAAGAATGTATCTCGTATCTGCGCGGCCGTTGCGAGCTCTTTCTCTGGCCTGCAAGCGCTGACAGATGTTGCGTGCATATTCCATATCACTGAAAATACCGATTGCATGAGTCCGCAGGTACGCTGGCTCCATCTGGCTTGTCTTATCATCCATATAGACAAGTACCTTGCCTTTCGCTGCGTACGCAAGCATCTCGAACGGGTCCATAGATAAAATAAAACCAGAGTCTATTAAAACTATTTCTTGACCCAGTATAACTTATTTGTTCGTCCGTATCTCTTTTTCTTTATTAGCCCTTTCTTCTCCAGCACATGAATGACGCGTGTTGCTTTCGCGCGAGAGAATATGAACATTTTCTGGACATCTCTTTGCACAGCGTAGCGATGCTGCTGCATGTACTCAACAACTTTTCTCTCGTCGTCTCTGAATCCTTTCACGAACTCCTGCTTCACTCGTTTTTTGTAATAAAAGTAAAAAACTGCTATCGCTATCACAAGTATAGCAGCGAGACCGGCTATCACCGGCGTGCCTTGATTCAATTGAACAAACTTGACAGAAAAGAAAACGCTGCTTGGAAGGTTATTCCAAACAAGTATTACTCTCTGGCCGTCGCTTACTATATCCGCCCCTGCAGGATTGTAGCTGTTATCGAACAGCCCGTAACCTGCCGGCAACTTTACTCTCGCTGTCAGCTGGTCCGCAGCGAATGAAAGTTCCGTGAAGAAATGATAGATAGAATCGCTCTTGAATATTACTTCCGCAATCGTATAATCAATTTCCAGTCGCTTGACTTCCTGCGCGGTTATTACCAGTATCTCAACACCATTCTCGTTGACAAGATGAAACGGCACTGCTTTGACGCCGTCCGTTACAACAACGTTTCTGGCAAAAGCGCCTAGCGTATAATTTATCTCTCCTGTCGTAGCGTTTGCGAAATCGATTGTGATCGTTTCTTTTACCGCGCTTGTCGAGAGGTCAAACGAGATGTCTACTTTCTTTACTTCTTGCGCGTTTACAGGCAGGGCTAACGCTACCATAAGTAATATAACCAAAATTATCCGTTTCATTGAATTAATTAGAAAAAATAACAATTAAAGGACAGTCTCCCGAGTATGAGCCTGGCTATTGACTTAAGCCAGCTCGCATTTTTCGTATGCTTCTCTTTCTGCCTGTTCTAGTCTGCGTTGAGCGTCCCTGGCTCTGCGATGAGATCCGAGGCTGTATGCGCCTAAAAGTCCCGCAAGCCCGTATAAAAGATTCGGGCCGCCGTTTGTCTTGTAGTCTGCACCGGCTGCGTATACAGTAGGCATGTAGTTGTGTTTGTTGGTTGTGCCTTCAATTGTTGCAGCAACTGCCACTAAGCCCGCTGTGAGGGCAAGAACTCTTCGGAGACTTCCTTCTCTCCTTATTTTTCTGATATCCATCGGAGAATAATATCAGAAATTTATTAATATACTACGGGTGCTCATTTCGCCGCTGCCTGAGACGCCAGTTCTGCGAGCATCCTTGTCCTATAAGTGTACGGGTTTGCTATCTCCTCATCTGCAGGCAGGTGTTCAGACATATAGCCTATACCGAATTCGCCGTACCGCTCTATTACCAGCCCGGTAACGCACGCACCTGTCAGGTATAGGAAGGCGCTGTCTGTTTCGCCTTCTTCGTTCGTTTTTTCATACTGCTTTTCGGCCAGGTTTGTTAAAGCCGGGCATTTTTTCATTTCGCCCGTCATTGTATTAGCTATGTATTCTGCCGTGCCTTCCTCCACTATTTTTTCCCGCAGGGTTCCATCATACCCAATTCCCAGCCGTTTCCTTATCTTGAAATTGTTAAAATGTGCCAGTTCGTGATGCAGTGTGTTCTTCGCCTTTTTGGCTTTTGTCTTTCTCACCTCGTCGTTCACGAGGTCGCTCGGATCCAGTATTATTGTACCGTCAGAGTAGCATGCACCGATGCGATCTTTCATAAAGATGTATCGTATCGTAGGCAGTTCTCCTTCGTAAGTGAGCCCGAATCTTTCCTTCTGCTGCTCAATGAAGACGGGTGTGTTTTTCTTAATATATTTGTCGAGGTCAATCTGTGAATTTATCGACGCGCATCCAGAGCTTAACGCCAAAGCAAGAAGTAATCTTTTCATTTCCAAAGTATTTCGGCAATTTATTAATACCTAGCAGAAACTGCAGCCGTCAAGGCCCTTGCCCTGCTTGTGTGCGGACTTCTTCGCCAGTGCCGGGTTGCGGGCCGTGTTCTTACTGCACCATGCCCTGCATTTAGCCGCAAGTGTCTTGTCCTTGTAGTGGGTCCCGCATTCCGAACATTTGAATTCATTTGCCATTTTTATCAACTCAATCTCTCTGTGACCTTTCCACACTCACTGCATTTGTATTTCTGGCGGAATTTCCCGCTGCCCATGTTCTGGGGTCCCATGAATTTCTGCAGCTTGTGCATGCCTAGAAGGCATTTCAGAGACATTAATGATATATGGTAAGCTGGAATATATAGCTTTTTAAGAAAGCTATACAGATCGACAGAGGTCGATCATGAAAAGATTATTTATTCTCTCCTCTTCCTCTCGGAAAGTATGCGCTTTATCTCGCCAGACTCTATCTGCACGTTGTCGAAAAATCTTTTTTCTTCGCCTTTGCCCATCCACATAAGAAAAGATCCAAGACCGAATGAGATCAACCCGGCCAGCATACGTACTTCACTAGAAAGTCCAAAGTCAATTCCCCAGGCTATGTGGGTTTTTGTTGGTAAGCCTGCGTAAAGCAGTCCTGCCAGAAATAAAAGAACTCCGAACGGTAACGCAACTGTGTGCAGCTTCATTAGTGTTATTTGCCTGGAAAGTTAAAGAATCTTGATTACGACGGTCCGCAAGGTGGCAGGACCTGGGCATGCTGTAAACGTATTTAAGGACAAATCTCTTTCTTTAGATGAAAGGGCTGGTAGATCAACTGGAAGATCGCTTGCTTTGCAAGCAAGAGGTTGTGGGTTCAAGTCCCACCCAGTCCATAAGAGGGTCCATTTGACCAATGGTTTAGTTCTCCAAGAGTTCATTCATTTCTTTCTGACTGTAACAATTACAGAAGATGATATTTCGGAGATTTCCGGCCAGTAGACATTATGCTCATGCGCATAGAATGGGGAACGTTTTTCTTTCTCGGCAAGAGCAAGCACTTCTGCAGAAGGTTTCAGACCTCTTACTTCCTCGATATAATACTTCATTTCAAATGCCGCAAGGTATCTGCTCAACGACCTGTGAAAACAGGGGAGGTAGAACGGTTTTCTTCCCTTTTCAACAATCGGGTAAGCTGCGGCAAAATCCCATTGGTCTGAAGCAAGAGTCGGTTCTACTCTTAGTTCTCCTTTCTTGCGCAATGCTTCCTCAAATTGCGGGTGCACAAAAACATGTATGCCAATTCCATTCGCTCGTAACGCATAGTTCATCATCTTGAATGTTTCATCTAAATACGGGGTTTCTTGCAAAACGAATGAAGAGATTAAAATATCGACATTTCTGCTTAATGCGTTGCTTTCAGCAAACTTCCAAAAATCTCCTGAATGAAAAGACGTCATTATATGTCCCGTCTTCAATCCGCCCGCTCTGGAAATTGCTTCGCGGTTTTTGTCGTATCCATACAGATGACCCGTCTGTACTCCATTTTCTGCTATTGCATCTCTCAGAAAAGCTGTTTCCCTTCCTTCCCCGCAACCAAAATCAAGGAATATCTGGCCGTCTTTCGGATCGGCATTTCTTACTGCATCTTTCATGGCAGGGCGGACAACATAATCACGGTAATTAGTATCTTGTTGGCGATTGCCCCAGTCAGCCATAGCCTCGCGCCATAGACTTTCCGTCCACTGTTCTGAGGTATTTTCCATATCCAGATCTTTTCAGAAAAATATTAAAACGAGAATTAGTCCATTGAACCATTGGTGAAGATAACAGGATTTTCAGGGAACCCAACCAATGGTTGGATAGACCCTCAGTCCATCTCTTTATTTGTATCATATCAATTGTATTACAGTGATGCTATGTTCCATGGGGATATTCTGAAGTTGACCAGGATTAACAAAAACTTTAGAAAAGTTATTTACACAGGAAAAACCAGCCAGCTGGTTGTCATGAATCTGAAATCAAAAAAGGATATCGGTATGGAAACCCATGACGACGTAGACCAGATACTTTTCTTCGCTTCGGGAACCGGTAAGGCCGTTGTAGGCGGCAAGACGAAGCCGCTGAAAGCCGGCGCCGTGGTTTTTGTGCCCGCGGGAACGCAACACAACTTTGTCAATACGGGGAAAACTGACATGAAGCTCTATACGGTCTACGCGCCTGCCGAACACGCCGGCGGAACAATACACAAAACAAAGGAAGACACAATGAAGGAGAAACACTAACGACATGTATATTACAACTATCCGAAAAGACAGAAAACTATCTACCATACTATTTATATAATACCTTGTATCATAGAAAGCGTATGATATACGAAGAAGATTTGTTGTTCAAGGTCGGCGATGACAACGACATGGACGACGATGATGACGACGACTTCGGCGACGACGACGATAGCGAAGGCGGAGACGACAGCGACAGCGAATAAAATTATTGATTTTTTGTTTTTTCAATAACTTTTCAAGTTCTAAGAATAATTTCTATGAAATACTTCTTTTTAGAAATGGCTTGATGTATTTTTACGGAAACCGGCTTTCTGGTCGTTCAGCCAGCCGATGACATATTCTTTATTGTACATCTGATTTTATTTTGTAAAGTGGGTTAAAAAAGAAGTTTGGAAGGCGCAAGACAAATCTCATTCGAGATAAACAGAAGCCTCGACTTCTGAATTTTGGCAGGATATAGTAGATGTCAAGATACTTTTGAAAGTTCTTGTGCACGATGTCGTTCTGTATGTAATATTTCTGTCTTACTTGCGTAAAACAAAAATAAAGGAGGTGATCCAGCCGCACGTTCCCGTACGGCTACCTTGTTACGACTTAACCCTCCTTGCAGCCATTTTGTTCGAGTCGCTCAACGCGAGCCTCACAAAAAAGCCACTCGGATGGTTTGACGGGCGGTGTGTGCAAGGAGCAGGGACGTATTCAGCGAAAGATTTCACAGAAGCAAGCACATCATAGTGCTGCATCTATAAGCAAGGTTATAACATCAAAGTCAAGCCAATGTGCTGCTATTAATTAAGCAGCCGCCCATCTCATTAATCATCTGTTATATTGGCCTTGCTTACTTATCATTCATCTTGCACTTGCGCCTATGATGACCTTCGCTTACTAGGGATTCCGGCTTCACGTGGGCGAGTTGCAGCCCACGATC
>CAYITT010000023.1:1937-7363 GCA_964366275.1 uncultured archaeon | reverse complement strand
AAGCAGGAAGACACGGTAATAACTTCCGGAATCGGCTGCGGTTCAAAACTCCCGCACTTTGTGCGAACATATGGTTTTGAAGGGCTTCATGGACGAGGTCTTGCTGTTGCGACGGGCGTGAAACTTGCAAACAATAAACTGAACGTTATTGCCGTCGGCGGAGACGGCGACACCTATGGAATAGGCGGCAATCATTTCATGCACTCCATGAGACGCAATCTGGACATAACGCTTATAGTTCAGGACAACGCTATTTACGGGCTGACAAAGGGGCAGACATCGCCTACCAGCCAGAAGGGATTCAAATCAAATTCAACGCCCAACGGCGCTTTGGAAGAGGCAGTGAATCCGATAACGTGGGCAATCGCAGCCGGGGCAACTTATGTAGCGCGCGGCTACGCAATGGATATAATACATCTCAAAAAATTGATAACAGGCGCGATCAAACACAAAGGGTTTGCACTGGTAGATGTTTTCCAGCCGTGCACGACTTACAACAAAATCAATACACCCGACTGGTATAAACAAAGAATATTCAAACTGGAAGAAAGCGGACATAATCCTGGAGATAAATTAAAAGCAATAGAAATGGGTGAGATGTGGGGAGAAAAAATACCTATCGGACTTTTCTATCAGGTCAACAAAGAGACGTACGAAGACGGACTCCCGCAAATAGCACAGACACCTCTGGCACATCAGGACATACACAACGTTTACATCCAGCCGTATTTGAAACGATTCAAATAATACGGATCTTTTATTTTATTTAAGAAAACACGGGACTAATTATTTCTATGAACTCTGCAGATACGAAAGAACTGATCAAGCTGCTGAAGAAAGAATATCCTGATGCGAAATACTATCTTGAATTCTCGAATCTGCTTGAACTGCTCGTAGCGGCTATACTTTCGGCACAGTGCAGAGATACAACTGTTAATGCAACAACAAAAAAACTGTTTGCGAAATATAAGACTGCCAAAGATTATGCTAACGTACGACTGAGCGATCTGGAAAAGGATATATCATCAACAACATTCTACAAGGCGAAAGCCGCCAACATAAAGGGAGCCTGTGAAATACTCGTAGATAAACACGGCGGACATATTCCTGACTCTATCAGCGAGCTGATGAAACTTCCCGGTGTCGGGAGAAAGACTGCAAATGCAATACTGATAAACGGCTTCGGGCGCGTGGAAGGAATAACCGTTGATACGCATGTCATACGTGTCGCTTACCGGTTGGGTCTGACAAAATTCAAAGCCCCTGACAAGATAGAGAATGATCTGATGAAACTGCCGCAGAAAGACTGGAAGGAGTTTCCATATTTGATGAAGGATCACGGACGTGCTGTATGCACTACAATCCCAAAATGCAGCAAATGCATTGTCAGCTTTCTGTGCCCGAAAAAAGACGTAAAAAAGAGGAATTAGAATGAAGATACATCTTGTTACTTCGAATCTGATAGAAAAAGACGGCAAATACCTGCTTGTACAGGAGGGACATCAGCATGCGTATGGCCAGTGGAATTTCCCGGCAGGCAAGTTAGAAGACGGTCTTACTCTCGAGGAAAATGCAATAAAGGAAGCAAAGGAAGAAAGCGGATTCAATGTAAAAATAAAAGGCCTGATAGGTGTGTATCAGGATATACGCGAAGACGCCAATGTTGTGCTGTTTGTATTTGCATCAGAAATCACCGGCGGAAAAATGCGTGATACAGCAGATGAAGAAATAATTCAGGCAAAATGGTTAACTTATGATGAAATTTCAGAGATAAAAAATTTAAGAGGATGGTACATAATAAAAGCCATAGATGATTACGAGGAAAGAGGAATTATAGAGGAAACCGTAGTTAAGACCAAAGAATAAAAAAGATATATACCCGCACGGATAATGATTATAACGTATGGAAGAACAGACAATAAAAATCTTCACCCTGGAAGAAGCGAACAAAATCCTGCCGAATATTTCTAAAATTCTTGAAGATGCACAGGTTCTCAGTTACAGGATCCGCTCAATAAAGATGGACATGGACAATCTCATGGGTATATGGGGGAAAGATCTTCTTGAGAAAGGGCATGTCGATAACGACTACTACAACGAAAGAATTATCCAGAGACAAAAGATACACAGCGAGCTGGCCGACAAAATCGAGGCGATGCAGAAATTCGGGTGCGTTGTGAAGGACGTGGACACCGGACTGGTTGATTTTTATTACGAGAATAAAGGAACGCTCGCTTTTTTGTGCTGGAAATACGGGGAGAAACGAGTAAGCCACTGGCATCTTATTGACAGCGGATTTGCGTCCCGGATGCCGGTCGATTAAGTTTTTTAACAGCTTCGTTTAACTAATTCTAATGCAAATGGAAAAGGAGAACGCCGAAAAGAAAAATATCCGGAAGGCGAAGAAGATTGCCGTTATGAGCGGAAAAGGCGGAGTCGGAAAGACGACAATAGCCGTGAACATAGCGGTTATGCTGGCAAAAAAGGGTTACAGGGTCGGGCTGCTTGATGCGGACATTGACTGTCCTAATGTCCCGAATTCAATGAATATCGAGGACAAGATAGAGATGACAGAAAGCGGTTTATTCGCCGCTCCGGAAAAATACGGTGTGCGAATAGCTTCGATGGCGCTTTTTGAACAGGAAGGCCCGACGCTATGGAGAGGGCCTCTAATCCATAAGGCCATAATGCAACTGATTGAAAAAACTGACTGGGGCGAACTTGACTATCTCATAATAGACATGCCTCCCGGCACAAGCGACGCTTCGCTCACCATTATGCAGTTCGTCGGCATAGACGCCGCTGTAATAGTAACAACTTCACAGGAGCTGTCGATGATGGACGCTACCAAGTCAGCAAAGATGGCAATGCAATTTCATCTCCCAACCGGAATAATAGAAAACATGTCCGGGGAAGTATTCGGGTCGGGCGGCGGCGAGGCAATTGCTGAAGAGCTTTCCCTGCCGTTCCTCGGAAGAGTTGAGCTGTCAAAATCAATTCGTGAATGCTGCGATTCAGGCGTGCCGGCCGTGGTCAAGGGAATTTCAACAGAGAGCTTTGATCTAATCACAAGAAACATCGAGAGAAAATTATTCGGTTAAAAACTTTTCACTCTAATTCTAGGCATGGCATTTGTCAAAGCCGCACACGTAAAGGACGTCAAACCTGGCGAGGGAAAAGTCGTTTCTTTGAATGGGCAAGAGATCGCACTGTTCAGCGTTGACGGGAAGATACATGCGATACAGAATAACTGTCCTCATCGCGGCGGCCCTCTCGGTGAGGGAATGCTTGACGACGCGGTGGTCACATGCCCGTGGCACGGGTGGAGATTCAACGTAGTTACAGGAAAGAGCTCTTCAATGCCAATGGCGATAAAGACGTACCATGTCAAGGTCGAAAACGACGACGTACTTGTTGATTTGTAGTTAAAAAGATTTTGTTTATAGTAAACACATGCCTTACCTTAGGAACATATGTATCGAGGATCTGGGCAGCAGCAGTATCGGCGTCAGGCGCGACGTTGAGATAAAAGACCAGAAAAACGTATTGTTTTTCGGAGTTCTCAGATATCTTGACACACCAGGCATTCCGGCCGGTCATTACCTCGTATACGGAGACGGGTTTACGGAAAAATTTGCCGGGCCGCTGAAATGCAGTGACGTTCTGGAATATGTAAATGGCAGACCATGCTGAAATCCGGTTTTAATACCTTTTTCTAATAATCAAGAGTTACGCGGAGGTCGTGTAGCCTGGTCAATCACGCAAGGTTGAGGGCCTTGTTGCTTAGAGATCGACGCACTATGTGCGTCAGTCGGGCAGTGCATACGAGAGTTCAAATCTCTCCCTCCGCACTTTTTAAATATATAAAACAGGTTTACTTATGAAATATGTAATTTTACTTTTGGTCATTGTTCTTATTTCGGGCTGCACAACACCGGCAAATGTTGACAATTCTACAGTGCGTGACATTATTTCAGAAGTCTCTGACTCTGGTCTGAACAAAATCTACGAAGACGAATTTTTCAGCAATAAGAAGGCCTTCATTGGAGCGACTTCCAATGAACTGTATGATATGGAAGTCCGGCTGACGGGAGCAGGCCACATAAATATTTCTGAAAACAACAAAGTTGACGAATACTTCAGGATAAACTTCAACGTCACTAATCATGCGAACCGCGATATGACGTTTCCTTACGAAGCGAACATCAGTGAGGACAACCCTAAAATAAAAGTATCTTCTAGCGATAAAAAAAGACCTTCTATCGGGACATTGAAGCCCAACGAGACAAAAGACGGATACGTCCTGTTCAAGAATTATCGCACACAAAATAACATAATTGAACTTATGATCAGCGGCGGATACAGGCAATACAGTTCCAACAGCATCAACTTCAGGTTCAAAATAGATTTCCGGAATGAAAGTTCTGTATTTTTAGAAAGAGCACTCCTTGATTTTAGCGAAGAAGGGAATACGATTCATCCCGGTGGATTTCTTTTGGTAAAAATACTATCTAATGGCACTTATAGATACATACTTACTTCCGACAGGAATGTCTCGGTTGATATCTGGCCTCCAGACACTAAGGTAAATACAATCCAATTTGGCAACAGTACAATCAACAGTACATGCTCTATAAAATTACAAAAAAGCGTCTCCAGGGAATGTTTCCTCGAAAAAAATTATTTGATAACAATCAAACGCACAACAAATATCAAGACGCAGGACTTCGAAGGCGCAACAGTTTCTTTCTATCTGTTCAGAGTTTTCACTATAAACGATACGTCCAGCGTTTTGAAATACACGGGCCAGACAACGTACGATACTCTTAAGAATGAAGAAGTTTTTGTTGTACTATAGAATATGAGATACAAATCAACTGCAGTAATAACGAGAAACAGGGAACTGCTGATCGTACATAGCGTAACAAACAGCCACTGGTCGCTTCCCGGAGGAAAGCTTGAGTCTGGAGAGACATACAGACAGGCTTTGGGCCGCGAGATAAAAGAGGAACTGGGCACGGGCGTTGTTAGTCCGAAAATATACAGGAAACTGACTTACTACAGCCGCGAGAAAAAGGAGCGAACGGAAATGTATGTTTACAGGACAAAGATTTCCGGCGAGCCGAGACCATCGGGCGAGATAAAGGAGACTGCGTGGGTCAACAGGACTTCTATCTGCGCGCGCGAACTTAGCACCTCTCTTGGCCTCGTTTT
Source organism: uncultured archaeon (assembly GCA_964366275.1). Taxonomy (GTDB): domain Archaea; phylum Aenigmatarchaeota; class Aenigmatarchaeia; order GW2011-AR5; family GW2011-AR5; genus GW2011-AR5. The sequence goes on along the minus strand of CAYITT010000023.1, from coordinate 2,149 downwards.
TCAGAGCCTTGTCACGGACGGAATATTATGAAAGTACTTTTTGTCTGCATGAGCAATTCTAGAAGAAGCCAGATGGCTCAGGCAATATTTGAAAAGCTTACCGGAATGCATGCAGAAAGTGCCGGCGTAGACCCTGCCGGCGCTAACTATACAATAGACGAAAATGTATTGACCGCATTGAAAGAGATTGGTGTTGCTGTGCATCATCTGAA
>CAYITT010000023.1:0-1927 GCA_964366275.1 uncultured archaeon | reverse complement strand
CAAAAAGCTGACTGAGGAAATGCTTGAAAGAGCGGATAAAATAATAACTTTCAGATGCGTTGACAGGCTTCCGGAAAAATACAAGTCAAAAACAGAAGACTGGGATTTTGGACGCAAGAGAGGTGTCGGCGAGAAACAGATTGAAAGAACTCTGGACGACGTAAGAGGCATGCGCGAGTCTGTATACAAGCTTGTCGAAGACTTGGTTAAAAGAATCAGAAAGGAATGAATAATATGAAGCTGACAAAAAATATAGGGGACAAAAACAGAGTTGTAAGAATGATTGCAGGACTGGTCCTGCTGATTATATCTGTTTACAAATTCAACGATCCGACCTGGATAATAGGAATCGCTATCGGGCTTCTGCTGATATTCGAAGGCGCGTACGGCTGGTGTATCTGGCACGGCATACGTGAAACGAATGATTCATGGTAATTCTTTCGAGATTCTATTGTGATGCGGAGAAAATCGCTGACTTGTTTTTATATCTTGGACACAAATTATTGAGATGGTTTCTCATCCGAGAATAGCCGAACTTCTTGTTGAGACGGGCGCATACAAGGATCTTGAAAGACCAGTCATTCTTACATCCGGGCTGCTTGGCATATACTATATCAACACTGAAAAACTTGCACAGGACAGCGGCGAATTCGCTAAATATGGTGACGACTCTAAGGCGATGATAAACCATGCGTACAGGATGATGCAGGAACATCTGTCGTTTGCCGAGGTTATCGAAATAATTTCTGACGAAGTTGAAAACGGCTTCGCAGAAAGAGGCGTCTCTCCAAATTTGCGTGTGATATCAGGCGGACAAAGACGCGACTGGCTGTTCTCCGGACCCGTGGCGCGCGCACTCGACTATCCACATGTCTCGTTGTACAAGGATGGCCATTTATACATGATACGCCCGGACGGAGAGACGACAGACGTCATACCCGGTTTCTATGCGAGTCATGTTTCTGATCTGTTAACAAAAGGATCCAGTTCTCTGGATCTCAGAAAGATTCCGCAGACAGGCTGGCTTCCAATGCTATGGGATGCAGGTATTCGTGTTTCCGATTTCTCTGCGGTCGTTACAAGACTGCAGGGTGGAGAAAAGGTTCTTGCAAAAGCAGGCATTGATGCCAGATCTTTTGTCCAGATAGATGAAGCTTTCCTGCGAGAACATTCGAAGCAGTCTGATGTAGCTATAGACTATGTCACGAAAGGCGCGCTGCAGTGGGGTACCGAGCATCTGGAAACACACGGAATGGAAGCAGTTATCGACGCGTTCGATCCGTCGAAGAAAAAAGACGACAGGGCTGCAAAATTCCTCGCGGTTTATGATCAAACTTTGCGATCTACAAACATGAGAGACGTGTTGAGATTCAGGGTTCTCAGAAAATATGATTTTGACATAGACACGCTGCCTTCAAGCTTTTCACAACAGGAGGAATGATAATGTCTTTTGAATTAACTAAAAACGAGCAAAGGGCAAGGTCCAGATTGTGCCTTGCATTGGACGTGCCAACGGTGCACGACGCTCTGAAACTTTCATCCGAGCTTGCGCCGTACATAGGCTTGTTCAAGATAGGTAAACAGCTGCACACAGCTGCACACAGCTGCGTGCAACGAGGCAGTCCCGATCGTCGGGAGAGTATGGGCCAACGGCGGGGAAAGTTTTCTCGACCTGAAATACCACGATACGCCGAATACTGTTTACGAAGCCAGCAAGGCTGCAACCCAGCCCGGTGTAAGAATGTTTGATGTTCACGTAGCCGGCGGAGAAGCGATGTGCAAAAAAGCTGTTGCTGGCGCGTTTGATGCTGCCTCTCAAACGAAAGGACAAGTTCCTTATGTTATTGGCGTTACCGTTTTAACAAGTCTAAGTGACGAAGATCTTGCAACACAACATCTTGGAATAAAATATAATGATTTAGTAAGA
>CAYITT010000022.1:2274-7443 GCA_964366275.1 uncultured archaeon | reverse complement strand
CGATTCTATTAAATCTGGCGCATCCTTTTTCCTGTATCTGTAATCGTAGGGTAAGTCACAAAATGTGCATACAAATGAGCATCCTTCTATTGGCGATATTCTTACCCTGTCTGTGTGAGTTATTGCAAATGATGTATTTTTCTGACCTTTATAATTTGTCTTGTCGTGGTACGCAGGTACGAGTATCGGGTTTGCCTTTACTTCTAGCCTATCTGAAGCGATAAAAAACTGATCTTCTCTGAAATCAAGGACATAAGGCGTATTAGAAACGAAATTTGGATTGTAATCAACTATCGGAGCGTTAACCCATACATCATTTTCCAACTCAATTGAGATTCCAGATGTAGATGCATAATCATTGAGTGTAAGCGGTCTCTTTCCATTATCCTCTATTGATTTTCTTGCTGATTCTGTAACGCGCATCCCAAGCGTAAAAAGACCTATTTTCAGCGATTCTATCTCGTTTAAACCTGCATTAATCGCTCCTGCCTCCAACTGCATTAGTAGTTTTAGTCCAAACTACATATATATATTTTTTTATCCTTCAGGCTTGGAATTTTGAAAGCATTAAAATTGTAAAACCAAGAGATAAGTATGGATTATTCTGAACATATTGAAAAAATTCTCGCGCACGCTAATGTGAAGATTGGCGATCTGGTTCGCATAGAAAAAGGAATACAGACTTTTGAAGGCACGATAATGCCAAACACGGGCGACCCGAATGTGTTGGTCCTCAAGCTGAAAACCGGCTACAACATCGGAATAGCGATTAACGATGCGACAATCAAGAAACTTGAACATGAGCAGAAAGAAAAGCATGCCAAATACCACTATGAGCATGAGCCAGGAAAGAAAACAATATTGATTCTCCACACAGGCGGGACCATCGCCTCGAAAATCGATTACGAAACAGGCGCAGTCACGCCTGCGATAACACCAGGAGAACTTGTCATGTCAATACCCGAGCTCACTAAGATAGCAAACATACATGTAGACATTGTTTTTCAGATGGCTTCAGATGACATGGGCTCTGACCACTGGAAAATACTGGCAAAGAAAATAGCTGATGAATACGCGCGATACGACGGGTTCATAATCACGCACGGCACGGACACGATGCACTATACTTCCGCGGCGCTTTCTTTCATGCTGCGAGGAATACAGAAACCTGTGATTTTGGTTGGCAGCCAAAGATCTTCCGACAGAGGGAGCAGCGACGCGACGATGAATGTTTTGTGCGCGGCGCAATTCATTGTAAATTCCGACTTCGCGGGAGTCGGAATTTGTATGCACGGAACAATGAATGATGATTTCTGCTACATACACAGCGGCGTACACGCGAGAAAGATGCATACGTCCCGCAGGGATGCTTTCAAGTCGGTTGACGTGAGCCCGGTAGCAAAGGTCACGCGCAGCGGCCATATTGAAATGCTTGAATACAAAAAACATGACGGCATGTTCCATCCCGTTTTTGTTTTCGAGAAAAAGGTCGCGCTGATAAAAATTCATCCGGGGTTCACTGCAGATCAATTGAAATTCTATATTCAGAATGGATACAAAGGAATCGTCCTTGAAGGCACAGGACTTGGACATCTGCCGATAAACGAGACAGACGGGTATACAAAACATCATCCGCAACTTCTGGAGACTATACGCACGGCATCAAAAGATACGATTATTGTGATGACATCACAATGCATTTTCGGCAAAGTCAACATGAATGTTTATTCGCCTGGCAGAAAGCTTTTGGAAGCAGGCGTGATACCTATATGGATGACGCCTGAAACAGCTTTCGTGAAACTAGGCTGGGTGCTTGGGCAGAAACACGGGGAAGAAGCGAAAGAGCTCTTCAAAGAGAATCTTGTAGGCGAGATCGTCGAACGCATAGATCCAAGAGCATTCATAGAATAGAAATCAAATTAGTTATTTCCTTTTCTACAGCACGTCTCTTTGAAATGCTCAGTTTTCCAAGAATTTTATAAATTATTGATTTGCTTGCAGTAAAAATCCTGTGAGGCTTTATAGTACTTACGAACTCCAGAGATCCAGATTCCATATCTTTCTTGGAGATTTTTACACCTGTTGCGTTAGGATTAGAAGTTATCAAACAACAAATTATATCTTCGTTTTTATTGTTGAATTCGGTTCTGGATATTACAAGTGCAGGGCGTTTTTTACTGCTTGATAAATCTGTAAACGGGAACGGCAGTAAAATAATCGAACCCTGCTCAATACTTGTTCCAGCGTTCGTCATATTCATTATCCCAGTCCTTTTTCAGAACATGTTCCGACATATGCATCGTTTCTTTAGATTCGTTGATTTTTTCCATTATTCTAGCTTTTTTTTCAATCACAATTTTCTTGCCGTCCGATATCATTATGAGCGTCTCGCCCTCTTTCAGGTTCAATTCGTCTCTGATATCCTTCGGTATGCTTATCTGACCCTTGTCACTTATTTTTACTGTTTTGATGTCGTCCATTTCAACCAAATCTTACTTGTAAGAATTATTTTACTAAGTATATAAAGCCGTTAGTATATCTCCACCTTGACTTCCTTGATTTCGCGGAAGCCTTTGTCGCCCGTGACAAATAGATCACAATTATTTGTAATGGCTGTTGCGATATGTATGCAGTCGAAATAGGTAAGTTTCTTCGCTATTTTTCTCTGGTAGCGCGCGCGCAGCATTCCGGCAAGTTTCGCGATCTCCGCGGTTACAGGAACAATTGTAAGATTCGGCAATGATGCGATGTACATCAGAACCTCTTCTGCCTTTTCTTTTCCGCGTTTCCGCTTTATGTGAAAAACGAGTTCTGCGAAAATGACGGAAGATATTACTCCATGGGTTCCGGATTTCATCTTGTTCAGATAAACCTGAGCTTTCGTCGCGCTGTCCTTGTCATCGGAAAGTATGTCCATGAAAACGAAAGTGTCCAGATACAACTTCATTATTATTCTTCCTTGATGTGCCGGCGGACGTTCTTTATTGCCATTTTTTCACCGGCTGCGGCAAGCTCTTTTACCGGATCATCTGGTTTCTTTATTATTATGAGCTTGTTATCAATTTTTTCCATCATTAATGTTATTCCTTCTTTGAATCCCAGCGCGTCGCGTAAATATTTCGGGATAACAACCTGGCCTTTCGAGGATATTTTTGCCTGTTCCATAAACGCCCTCCAGAAAAAAGGGGTGTGGTGATGGACCACTAGAAGAATCTAGGAGTCCATCAACTTACTTTGTATATGTCTTACTTTTCTATATAAAGTTTTACTGTGGTTTAACTAAGTAAATTTTTGTCTTACTTTTTCTTACGTCTACTTGGCAAAATGACCACAATTACTGGTTTTACCCGTAGTGAATCCTCAACTGTGGTGCATAGAAATGTTTATACCGTGGTTAATTGACCGTTTAGATTAATGAGTGTAAAAGGTGACTGGTATGAGAGAAATAGAAACAACGGCAATATTGGATGTATCAGTCATCAGGCTTCATACTAATTTTTCTTCGAGAGGTGTCACTTATGTCTGATTACGGAGCAAAATTACTCGGCTGGATGAAGGAAAACGGCATACAGGATGACTCCCTGAGAAACTATTTCATGTCGGGCGAATCCGACAAGACAAAAGAAGCTATGGCTAACATGTACCGGGTATTCATGAATAAAAAGGGCGAACCGGCTCATCACAACTCAGACGACGAACACATGCATCTGGAGCCCTACAAGAATGCTGACGGCAGTTTCGGCTACATAGACAGAGGAAAAGGCGAAATAATAGTATCCGTTACAAGACATGCCAATGGGCTGTTCAGTTACTCCGGACCAAGAAAGTACTTAGAAATCCTGGGAGGCCGCGGGTCACTGAGCGGAATAGTAGACAGGATGTCCGACGGTGACTACTTCAACAAGGGTTGATGCTTCAGGAGGGTCGAAAGACTAAGATGGCTTGGCCATCTTTTTTTCTTCGCCCTCCTATTCTTTTTTCCTCTAATTATGTCACTTTACAGTAGTAAAATCTTTATATACTACTTACGCACATATATGTAGTATGGCAGAAAATTACGCAGGTCCCATATTCCTCAAAGATGGTAAAGTCAAGGAAGGGGACGAAGTTATTCCAGGGGAAGAAAGAGTTAAACTGGGTCGTGTAAACGGCCCTTTGGTAATTAACACCAAATATTCTATTGATGATGCGCTTAGAGCTATCGGACTAAAAGAAGGCAAGAAATCTGTTAAGAAAGAGTATACCCCAGTTCCGAAACCTGGTACTGGTTATTCTGGACGGCTTAATCATAGAGATTCTGAAAGAATCGGAGAAGTTGCTTACAGGATGATGCGCAACGAGATAGAAGCTGCTGGCTATAGTGTTGTTGAGCTTCCTGAAGACGAGATGCTTAGAAGGTACAACAATGCAAACGGCGCGGAAGATATTACACTTGGCGGGAATACCATTTACATAACCAAAGGGCGTGCTTCTGAAAAAAAGGCTGAAATAGCTTTTCATGAATACAGGGCAGCTGAACTTGTCAAAGAAAAGGGCGGCAAGCACACCGATTATCATCCGACCGTAGAGAAAGAACAGGGTCCTGCAACTGAAGAGTACATGAGATGTGCTATGCGTGCGTTGATGAACTGATTTTTACCCAATCTATTTATTTCAGGAAACCAATTAGTTAGCCATGGCTACAGACGTTGGCTACATACTTTTTGTGCAACTGCTCGGAATGACGCAATACCCAGGTTCTCCGTTTACCGGCAACATATACCGCGACCTCATTATGTTTCTCATCGTCCCTACGATTTTCATAATAATGGTACTGTACATGATGACCGGGCGGGTAATACCTGACAGGAAAATGCGAATCATGCTCGGCGTAGGAGCTTATTTGTTCATTATAGCCAGCGGGTTTTATCCGGTCTTCGCGCTGCTTGCCGGGCCGTATTTCATATTCCTGATATTCATACTGGGAATACTGGGATATCTTGCAGGCCATTTTCGCGGGCATAATCGAGGCGGAGGAGGTGCCACGGGGTTCTCCAGTGGCGGCGGCTTTTCCGGATCAGACGAGAAAATCAGTCCCTTCGCTTTTACTACAAAACACGAGGCGCTGCGCAGGATACATTATCTTGAAGAAGAAAATAGAAAAGACACAAAGAAAATGGAGTCTCTCGA
>CAYITT010000022.1:0-2264 GCA_964366275.1 uncultured archaeon | reverse complement strand
CGAAGGGAAGAACCAAACGGATAAGGCTCTTGCACAGATCGAAGCAAGAATCCATGAACGCGAACAGGAAATATACAATGTCAGGGAAAGAATGAGGATACTACCGGGTTAAGTGATTTTTATGGCGATAACATTCATATCGAGCGACACAGTACCATACGTCTCTACGTTTCTTTTTGTGTTCGCGGTTGTTTTCGGCCTGCTGACATACGCGAAAATATTCACCCAAAAGGACCAGAAACCCGACAGGAAGATAAATGCGGTAATTGCACTTGCAATAGCACTTTTCTCTGTAGCCTACCAGCCACTTGTGACTGGCTTGACGCTCTATATTCCTATAGCAATAGCTGTACTAATTCCGCTTTTCTTCATAATTTTTGTAAAGAAGATACTGGAAGGCCACGAACAAGAGACGGACACATTCCCGATGATAGTTTCGTTGAGCCTATTACTTATCGTAATGTTAATATTCCAGGACAAAATAATAGCTATGATGCCGTCCGGAATAGACGGCACAAGCCTGCTCTGGATTATAGGCATCGTAACTGTGTTGATGTTTTTCTGGCTTGTTTACAAAACAAAAAAGGAAGGGTAATTTCTTTGTAATGGCTTCAAAGTGAAGAAAACGTATATATACACCCTGAATCAAATAATAGAAAGTGAGAAAATGGCGTTCACATTAAACCCTGCAACAGTCCTTGGTCCAGAATTCTACGGATTTCTGCTTCCCTGGATATTCACGTTCGCAATAGTTTACGGTCTTCTAGGTGTAGTCAAGCTGTTCGGCGACAAGCAAAGGATTAATGTTGCGCTTGCTTTTGTAATAGCATTCTTCGTTACAGGTGCAGCAGGCCCCCAGATGGCTGCATTCTTCATCAACTTGTTTGGAGGCGCGTCTGTATACCTCGCTGGCATTCTGGTTATAATGCTGTTCGCAGCAATGATCGGATACAAACAGGAGGATTTCAAGAAAAATACAATCTACGTTGTTGCGGTAATAATAATCGGAATTGCACTATTTCTTGGCTCAACCGGCACCTTGGTCGGTTCAGTTGTGATAGGGTCTGACGTCGCAGTTCTGGCATTCTGGCTCGTAATCATAATTGTAGCTGTTTACATGATTACACAGGAAAAAGACGCTGCTCCAAGCAAATAAACTCTTTCTTGCGTCATTAATTTAAACTAGATTGAGCAATAGATATCAATGGATCCATTCTCGCTTTTGGTCGGAAATCTTAATTCATTAGGCTTCTTCGGCTTCCTGTTTCCGTGGATATTCGCGTTCGCAATTTTCTACGGGCTGCTCACTAAGGCAAAGGTGTTTGACAACGCCAAGGTTGTCGGAGTAATTTCTCTGGTGGCCGCTTTCTTTGTCATCGGCTTCGGCGGGCCTTTCCTTGCAGGGTTTTTCGTAAACCTGTTCGGCTACGCCACAATAATCATAGCAGGAATACTGGTTATTGTACTGTTTCTTGCCATGTCGGGCGGAGATGCGGTGAAAATACTGGGCGATAACAAGGGAGTCGCAGCGGTGCTTGTCGGCATAGGAATAGTAGTCTTCTTCATAGCGATGGGCGGCACGGTAGTGTTCATCAGCGATGCGGTTGTCGGCATACTTTTCATAATAATACTGATGGCTATAGCGGTTTACTTCATAGCCAAGTAATCGGAGCTTTTCTTTGATAAAGAAAAGCTGCCGCGTGCAACTCGAGAAGGACAAAGTCTTTCTGAGTCCCTGAAAGCAGGGCTTTCACGGAAAGAAACTATTATATAATAGGAAGAATAAGTAAAAGACATAGGAGTGGTTGGTTACAAGTGTTATTCGGAAAAAAACAGGAAGATAAGAAGGAAGTCCCTATAGAAGAAGTACAGAAAATGTCCAGGAAAGGAATGAGCGACAAGGACATAATTAAGCAGTTGAAGTCGAAGGGATTCTCGTACGAGGCAATAGAAAGCGCGATGTTGAAAGCTGTCCGCGACGGCGTTGACGACGAGAAGCCGACAGTAGTGCAGCGCATGGAAACCGAATCGCCTGCAGCAGAAAATATTTTTGCCGGACAAGGGGAAGAGTTCTCGGCTGATTTCATGAATGCCGCCCCAGAATTTAATATGGACATGCCCACAGACATCGAAGAGCCTCAGGCACTTCTAGAGGAGTTAGTAGAAGGCATAGTCGAGGAAAAGTGGCGCAAATTCGACGACCAGACGAGAAAAGTAGACGAAAATTTTGACAAGCTGCGAGCAGAGATAAAGCAGTTCGAGAT
>CAYITT010000021.1:0-7497 GCA_964366275.1 uncultured archaeon | reverse complement strand
AAGAGGAAAGGTTCTCGAAAGAGACCGTTATATCCGAAGGTTTCGGCCCTATGTCAATTATTATCTGTCGCAGTGCTTCAGGCTGGCACCCGCGTCTCCTCAATGCCTTGAGTGTTGCCCGCTTAGGGTCGTCCCAGCCGCTGAATTTTCTTTTTGCTATTCCTTCCCTGATAACAGATTTGCTGAGCACCATGTCAGACATTGAAAGACGGCCGAGCGTCACGACGAAAGGATAATTCCATCCGAGATGCTGGTAAAGATAGCGCTGTTTTACCTCATTGGTACTATGCTCCTGCCCGCGCATTATATGCGTGACAGCAAGCAGATGATCATCTACGGCGGATGCGAAATTGTAAAGCGGCCATACATGTTTCTTTACCGTCGGATGCTTTGGCTTATCAACTATACGGAAAGCCGGCCAGTCGCGAACTGCAGGGTTTTTTGCCTGCATATCTGTCTTTATTCTCAAAACAGCCTGGCGCTCCTTGAATCCGTGCGAAAGCATTTTCTTCCATTTTCTCATGTTCGTCTTTGAATCTATGTTTCTGCACGGGCACGCTCGGCCAGAGTTCTTTGTTTTTTTCCATCCTTCCCCGCAGGTGCAGACATAAGCAGCGTTAATCTGTATGAGCTGTTCCGCTATCTTGTAATAAATAGGGAACCTCTTGGATGCTGTAACTTCCTGATGCCATTTTATTTTCAGCCATTTTAAGTCGTCGCGTATCCACTTGTAAAATTTTTTTTCGGGAACTTTTATCTTGGGGTCAGTATCATCAAAACGAAGAATCATCTTGCCATTGTATTTCTTTGCATACTCATCGCAGAGTATAGCCGGTCGCGAATTACCGACATGTATAGCGCCGTCAGGATTGGGTGCGAAGCGCACGACGAACTTGTCTCTCCCAAGTTCCAGGTCAGGCAGTCCTTTTCTCTGCTCACGCTTGGGGGCGACATAAGATCCGTATTTATCCAATTCAGTTTTTTGCTGGTCTAAGCTCATTCTGTTAACTTCATTGACCGCTATAGATATTTCTGAGTTAAGCTGTTGTACATTGCTTCTCTTTTCCGGGTTTTCAGAGAGCAGTCGCCCGAGAACGCTTTTGGCCAGTGCCACGCCTTCATGTTCTATAGCATTAATTAACGTGTATTTTCTTACCAAATCGTCCAAGAATAAACACCCTTTAGAGTATATAGTCCTCAGTCCATATAAAGTAATCTTTCTTAAGATAAAGAAAGATTAATCAGATAATGAAATTCTATTACAGTGACATAACGCTGGAAGTTCCGGAAGGGGTTTACTATCCGAGAGAAGACTCGGAACTTATGGCCAAGACCATTGAAAAAATAGATCTTACAGGGAAAAAATTACTGGAGATCGGATGCGGTTCGGGTTTTCTATCCATATTAACAGCAAAGAAAGGGGCAGATGTTACTGCTGTTGACACGAATCCTGATGCTGTAGAAATTACAAGAAATAATGCAGAAACCAATAATGTAAGAATGGATGTAATTCATTCAGACCTTTTCAAAAAAGTGCCTGATAAGTTTGATATTATAATCTTTAACCCGCCGTATCTGCCAGTAGAAGAAGGCGAAGACGATATTACGTACGCCGGCGGAAAAACAGGGCGAGACGTTATAGAAAAATTCATCGATAAAATAAGCGGTCATCTTAAACCGGATGGAACTGTTTTGCTGCTTATTTCTTCGCTGACAGGTGAAAAAGAAACAATACAGTTGTTCGCGAAGCAAAGAATGAAGACGGAAATAATCGCGCGTGCTAAGATACCATGGGAAGAGTTGATAGTGATCAAAGCTTTTTAACTATTTTATCCATTTCTTATTAGTATGCCAGTAAACCCGCCGCGTGAGTACTATGTTGCTGAAGCGAAATTTCAGCAAGCAAAAACCCGTGAGGAGAGAATAGCTGCACTTGAAGAGATGCTGCGCCTTATGCCGCGACATCATGGAAGCGAGAACGCATTAGCACAGCTTAAATCGAGACTGTCGAAGTTAAAGAAAGAGAGCGAAAAGAAAGGCGCGCATCAGGTAGGAATAAAAAAAGAGGGCGATGCGCAGATATGCATCATTGGGTTAGCCAATTCAGGCAAGTCAACGCTCTTAGCCAAGCTTACGGAAGCAAAGCCGAAAATCTCTGCAACGCCTTACACGACAACCAGACCTGAGATAGGCATGATGGACTATTACGGGATAAAGGTACAGCTGGTGGAGATACCGTCGACGTTCAACCCTTCGCATATGAGCATCGCGAGAAGCTCGGAAGGTGTTGTCATAGTGGCCGGCGACGTGAGAGAGGAAGCGCTCATAAAAGACGTCATGAAAAACAACTTTATCAGACAGAGATGCATAACAGTGTCCTCCAAGGAGGACGCTAACTCATTGAAAGAACGCATATGGAACATGCTCGGGCTCATGATAGTATACACGAAAACAAAACATGTCAAACAGGGAACTCCCATGGCGCTGCGCAAGAAATCCACAATACGGGATTTTGCAGCGCGTATACATAAAGACTTCTTGAAAAATTTCCATTTTGCAAGGATTAAAAGAAAAGGCAGAATAATACAGGCAGGACTCAACTACACGCTTGAAGACGGTGATGTAGTTGAACTTTATCTGCAGTGATTACATGGCAATCGGAAGCTGGCTTAGATACGTAACTGGTATATTTCTTTCGTTAGATGTACTGAGACTTTACTTTACAGGTGAGGGGCCGGGAATGACTACGGCTTTTTTAGCAATAGTATTCCTTGGACTGGCTGCATTATATGTCATCAAAAGATTCTGATCCTATCCCTTTCTTTGAAAAAGAAAGGTCTATGGTTCACCCCAAAGAAAGTTAAATAGAAAAGTTGACAATTAATTCACATGGCACTGTTTGATTTTCTGGGAACCCTGAATTCCACATCTTTTGTACTATTACTCCTTGTTTTCCTGTTGTTCGTAATGTCAATGAAAAGGGCGCTTTCAATAATGTGGAACGCGGTATGGATAGCAGGATTATCCGTCATATTTCCCATAGCAATGAACAAACTTTTCGACTTCAGCATACCCACGGATATTGATTCACTTGTATCCTTCATGATACTCGGCCTCGGGGCTTACTTTATCTGGCTCATAGCGTCATCGGTTTACAAGATACTCGAAGAGGTGGAAAAAGTAACAGATAAAATACCAAAACCAAAAATTGGATTGCCACATAAGGATGAAGGTCATGTAGAGAAAAAACAGGAAAAATATGAAGAATCAAGAGAAAGGGAGAAGGGGAAAGAACTGGAAAAAAGAGAGGAAGAACTGAAGAAGAGGGAAGACCAGGTACGCTGGATGAGCAAGCTGGAAGAAAGCAAAAAAGTCAGAAAAAAGGAAGAAGACTACGCAGAACTAGAAGATGAGGAAGAAAAGCCTAAGAAAAGAAAGCGCAAAGAAGATGACGATTAGTCTATGTTTATCCCTGCAGAAGGTATGCCGATTTTGGCGGCCTTGCCGTTAATGTAAAATCTCGAATTATTGAATTCAAAATACCCTTTAGGCGCCGTAATATACACGTCACCAGTGAAGCGGGTTGACGCGTTCCGTACATCGAGCGTACCTGAAGTTGAAAGTATCTTTATTTCATTGATTTCAAGTCCGGAAGCAGCAAGGTTCGTAAACGTTGAATTCGAGTCTATTGTTTCCTGAACAGCGACAGCTATCTCGGGCAACTCTAATTTGGATATCCGCCCATCAAGAATCAGCGTATTTCCCTGTATTGAACCGGTTCCTTGAAAATTATATACTGACAAACTCTTGTTAGTGACCAGATTACCTGATTTCAATGCCGCTGTAGTAAATCCTACTATAGTAAAGTTAACTGGGTCTATTGCAGAAAAGCTGACGTCACCGTAACTGTCAGTAGATATAGAAAAATCAACATCACGGCTCGTCGCAGCGCCGCTGATCGATCCGATTCTTTCGTTTACGTACTCGAAGAAGCCGGCAACGCTGGGGCTTGAACTCAAAAAGCCGGCAAGAAGCAGAAATGCCACTATTACAGTTATAACAATCTTCAGCTCGAACATAAATCTAACTTATCGCGCGTTACATATAAATCAAATAAAGACGTTTCAGGTTAATTACACCACAATTTCACGCGCGATTTTATATTTAAGGATTAACCACAAGTATCTCTATGATGTTTTTAGAAGGCGACATTATCAGTACGGTGGTATGGTTCGTTTTATTCTTCGTGCTTGTGTTTCTTTATCCAAGGATGATGCTCTCACAGCTGATATTCAAGCTTGAGCAGTCGGCCCAGAAAATAGAAAAAATGTCTGAAGACACCGCAAAAATGACGGCAAAGAAAGTCAGCGGGACGCCGTCGAAGGAACTGAAAGCGAAAATAGACCACTTCAGCGAATTCTTTGTTGTAGAACCGTCAAACCTGGATCCGTACGGTATTGTCAGAAAAATTGACAGAACAATACGCGGAATGGAGGATCGCTTTGACGAGTTTGTAGACGAGGTTGCACACGGGTCGAGCTACAATGAGAAGCAAGAGATAAATTACAGCCTGCGCGCGACGATGGGTGTTAAGCAGATAGCCAAGATCGTAAGACATTATGTCGAGACGGCTAAAAAATTCAAGAACCTTCAGATAGCAATGATCCTGCAGATGCAGCTGCCGATGATAGAAAAAATAGCGGAATCGGAAGTGAAGGGCGCAGAAGCATTTGTAAACAGCTGGCCTATAGGCGACTCGATAGGACCACTTGTGGCCGCATCAATGATGGACAGAAGCAAGGAGTTTGCCGAAGATGTGATGGTCGGTGAGGTAAGCATAGAAGGCAGAAAATGCTTTGTGATGAAGGCAAAAGGACCCGCTCCGCACCTGGGACGCGAGGATGAGGCGATCACAAAACTGCTCGCGAAACACAAGATAGCAAGAGTCATAACAATAGACGCGGCGCAAAAACTGGAAGGAGAAAAAACCGGATCGGTAGCAGAAGGCGTAGGCTTCGCTATGGGCGGCTGGGCGCAGAGAGAAATGATAGAGAATATACTTATCCCAAGAGGAATACCGATTGACGGCGTAGTCATAAAAGTTGGCATGACTGAAGCTATATTACCAATGCAAAAAGAGGTCTATCAGGCTGTTCCAAGAGTGGATGAATTAATAAAAAAGGCAGTCAAGAGATCGAAGAAAGGTTCCAAGATAATAATCATAGGTGTAGGCAATTCGTCCGGCATAGGCAACAACAAGAAAGAAATACAGCACCTTGGAAAAATCATCGACCAACTCGATAAGCGGAGAAAGGAAGAGGAAGCCAAGGAAAAGAAAGGCGGCTGGTTTTAATACGGATCCTTTCTTTTCAGAAAAGAAAGTCTACGTCTTGCCAAAGAAAATTATTATAAAAACAGAGGCCAGAAATCGTGATTCTTTTGCACTGCATTTGTGCCATTAATTGCGCTTAAGAACTCTAAAACGAACGATATTTGTCACTGTCAAGAGATACATTTATATACTTTATCTCGAATACAGACAACTAAAGAGGGGTAAAAAATGGTGGTTGCTAGTTCCAAGATAATGGATGCTCTAAAGACGATAGGATTGAACAAATACGAGAGGAATCTCTGGGTATCTTTGCTATCAAGGGGCAGCGCAACAGCCGGAGAGCTGTCTGATGTTTCTAATGTTCCAAGATCCCGATGTTACGATGTTCTTGAGTCTTTAGCTGACAGAGGTTTTGTCATTGTACAGCCGGGCAAACCGATGAAATACGTAGCAATACACCCTAAAGAGGCACTGTCGCGCGTACAGAAGAAGATACAAGAAGAGGCAGTAGAAACCAGCGAAAAGATAGACAGGCTTGTGAAGAGCGAGCACATAAAAGAACTGGAAAAAATCCACAAGGAAAACATAAAGACGCTGAAACCTGAGGACATGACGGGCGCGCTAAAGGGCAGATACGCCGTATTGCAGCAACTCGAGACTATGATGAAGAACGCCAAGAAATCCATAAAAATGCTGACAACTGAAAATGGGCTTGTTGAACTGACAGAAAATCATGCTAATGTACTGAAGCGTGCATCTGAAGCGGGCGTGAAGATACAGATCGCCGCGCCTATAACAAAAAATTTAGCAGAACACGTAAAAACGCTTTCTAAATATGCGCAAATCCGTAACCTGGTGGATGCCGAAAATATTGTAGCCCCCGGCCGTGTTTGTGTCGTGGACGGCAACGAGTTTGTGCTTGGTTTAACGGATGACACAAAGATCCACCCAACACAAGATGTCGCAGTCTGGACGCAGAGTGCCCACGTGACGTCAAGCATGTTCGAACCTTTCTTCGAGCACATCTGGCAAAACTCAAAGCCTGTAAACAAGGCCCAATAGATTTTCTTACTAAAGAAAAAGAAAACAAAAAATTTTCAAATTATCCGTACAAACCTATGAAGCAACACAAATTACTTATACGCTGCAAAATGTTTGCATCGTATCAGTAGACTATGGGACCGCCATAAAAGCTTTGCGGTAGTTTGATGCTGTTTATCTCGCTAAGATCAGAAAGCGAGTTTGCCTTGATCAATGAATTAGAGATCGTGTAAAGCACGTTTTCTATGTACAGTGAGCGCCTTATCTGGTTATTCCAGATCTCTGTTTCGGTAGTATGCGTTACGCGTCCCCTTACTGAAATGCCATCTGACGTTATATCGAATGCGTAAGCTCCGTTGAACACTGGAGATCCGTAGAAGTTTCCTGAATTTTCATAGACTGTCATAGGCAAGACCAGCAGGTTTTTCTCTTTAGAGAAAAGGAAAGCCTTGTGATCGTAAAGCGCGTCGGAGTAGGTTCCCTGATCACCTATCTCTATCTTTGCCTTTTCTACAGGATTGGCTACATCTGTTACGTCGAAAAGTGATATCTTAATTCCTTTGAACATCACGCGGTCTTTTATCTCTTCAGTACTGCGACCAACGCCGATTATTGTGTTTTCGTCATACGGGTGGAGATATTCCGACACGCCTGGTATCTTCAGTTCGCCAAGAACTCTGGGCGCGGATGGCTCGGAAAGATCAATAACGAATAGCGGGTCAATTCTCTGAAATGTAACGAGGTAAGCCCGGTCGCCGATAAAGCGGGCACTGAATATGCGTTCGCCTTTTGCGAGATCTTCTAACTTGCCCACTGCGTTCATGTCGCCGTCCAGGACGTAAAGATTATTATTCGGCTGCTCGCGCCAGTTATTTGTTGTGGTAGCTATACGGAAATATCCGTCTTTCTCGTCCATTGAAAACTGGTTCAGTGGCTGTCCCGGCACTTCTCCCTGGGCAACGTAATCTATGTTGCCGTCCTTTATCGATATCTTGTGGATAACGGATTTGTCGCGTTCTCTGTCGAATTGTGTCTGTATTTCATCATATTTCTTCTGCACGTTTTGATAGAACTGAACCGACTGCTCAGGATTGCTCTGCGCCCAGTCTTCCATGACTAATTGT
>CAYITT010000020.1:0-7567 GCA_964366275.1 uncultured archaeon | reverse complement strand
GAATACAAGGGCAGGGACATAGATGTTATAGCTGGAATCGAATCACGAGGCTTTATCATCGGCGGAGCTATGGCAAACCAACTGCACAAAGGCTTTGTGCCTGTCAGGAAGGAAGGGAAGCTGCCATGGAACAGGATAACAGAAACTTATGCAAAAGAATACGGGACGGACTCCTTAGAAATGCATGAGGACGCAATACACGAAGGGCAAAGAGTACTGGTCGTAGACGATGTTCTCGCAACGGGCGGCACCGCGCTTGCCGCGGCAAAACTGGTAGAAAAATTAGGAGGAACCCCCGAGTTCTGCTTCACGATAGAACTTTCTTTCCTAAGCGGGCGGGAGAAAATAAGAGATTATTCAGTTTTCTCTCTCCTGAGATATTAGTTTTACAACTCTACTGGGAAAGAATTTTTAACATTATTTCCAGTGAGCTGTATGTGAACCCATAAATTTATACCAGAAATCTTTTATGAGTTCACTATATATATACTAATCGCGATAAAATAAAATTGTTATGATAAAATATATGCATTACAACGGCTCAAAAAACACAATAAAAAAGGGCGGCGGCACTGACTATAAAATACCATCAAAGAAGGATTTCGTATGGATATTCATGCAGAACCCTTCGGATGCAGAAACAAAAAGAGTCTGCAAGGATTTTGAACTGGACAACAAATATTTCAAAACTTTCTCGAAAGAAAACCGATCGGTTCGTTATTCTATAAATCCTCTCATCTTCGTCTTCATGGACTACTATCTTGAGAATCACAAAATAAAATCATCGCGAATACTTTTCGTCCTGAAGGAAAACGTGCTTGTAATATCCATGCAGCATAAGAACACTTTCCATAACGAACTTTTTGACAAGCTTGCTGACTCATTAGAGCATACGGACGAGAAAAGCCTGCTGGGAATAATGTACAGGTTCCTCATGGAGGATGTCGAGGAGAATTACGAGGTCGTGGAGAAGATAGAAAGTATAATAATGGACCTTGAAAAAGACATAGACAAAGGAAATTCAAAACGTGTTCAGGATGTAATAAAATTCAAACGGGCTATCTACAGAATGAGCCGGCGTTTCTGGGGGTCTGCAAAGATAGTATTCGTAATAAAAAAAGGTCTTACGCCGCTTAAGGTTGACGTAGAGAGCGTGCTGCTGCTTGACGATGTATATAACACCTACATGCACCAGATAGATATTCTTTCATCGGCAAAAGAAATGCTTTCTGATATTTTGCAAGTTTACGAAGTAAAGGCACAAAACGACCTGAACACGATAATAAAGAAACTTACTGCAATAACACTGATACTAATGGTCCCAAACATCATAGCAAGCGCGTTCGGAATGAACTTCAAATTCATCCCCGAGCTGGAATGGGAATACGGGTTCTACATGGCCATAGGCTTGATGTTACTGTCGATTATAATTTCATTAAGTTTCTTCAAGAAGCGTGAATGGATATAAACTTTTTTATTTGAGCAGGTAGTCGTACAAAGTCTGTATCAACTTCTCTCGGTCTTCTGCGTCCGATAGCATCTCAGACATCTTGCGAAGTGTCAGTTTTTTTGCTTTTATGAATTTGACCATTACAGGCGGGGTAAAGTTCTTTTTTTCCTTTGACCTTTGCGGCAGCATGCTTTTCAGCGTTATGTAGTAGAACACAGCTGAAGAGACGTCACGCACGGTTGCTTTTTTCTCCTCTTTCTTTACTTCTTCAGCGAACTCTTCCATCTTCTTCATGAAATATTTGTCATCTTCGTAAAACTGATAGTATCCGTAAATCTCGTTGATGAATGCTTTTGTCTGGTAGCTTGGCGGGGCTAAATCGTAGCCGTAACCGATAGAATGAAGCCAGATAATTACCTTCGTGTACTTTATGTTTGTTACGTCCTCGTTGCCTGCAAGATCGTCGACGAACGCGCGTGCCTTTTCCTTTGTGTCCAACAGCTCGGAGAGTTTCTCCGGGCTTATCTTTTCCTTGTCAAAAAAACGTGCTGCGCCTTTGAGCGACGCGCATATACGGAATATTTCTTTCTTGAATATGCCAAGCATAACTAATGCGTCTTCATCTTTGATGCGCGAAGTCCGCTCGTCTATAAGCGCGCTGACTTCGTCCCGCCAGTCCTCACCGTCTTTTTTCAAGAGGTAGTCCATATCCAGGTAATTTTTCAGCAGTTTCAGTAAAAAAGAGACTTCAGGATCCGAGCGTTTCCCGCCCATCAATGCGACGCGCAGGAACTTTTCCCAGACATCTTTCGTGTCTTTGGGCTTGTCCGGCTGCTCCTTCATAGCGATTTTAACGAGATCGATAAAGCCTTTTGGAACAGTCATGTGAAAAAACCTTTGTTTTTTACACCTAACATATCACTAATAATGCACTTACCTATTGTGATATGTTCAGGTACAGACCAATTCTTCAATCAGCTTTAATAGTTTAATTTCACCGTTGATTATATGGAAGAACATGAAGAGGACATGTACTGCAACAATTGCGGCAGGAAGATGAAAAAAAGAACAGTAAAGAATCCGATGGGGTCGTGGGACACATGGGACTGCCCATTCTGCCACGCTTAAACTGGAGAAGAAACCCAGGTTTCTCTTCTTGGTAATCTCACTTCCTTATTAGAGAAAAAGAACATATTATCAAACGAATCAGTATAAATAAAATCCGATACAATAATTATTATGGCGTTTGAGGCTTTTGCTGGAATGTTTGTAGGTATGATGCTTCTAATGGTCCTGCTTGGCATTGTCTGGATCGTTTTACTTATCTGGTCGCTCGTGCACATACTCAAGGCTGGCAACGAGCCCACGTGGAAAATACTCTGGATAGTTGTCATAGCACTGATACCTGTGCTTGGCGTAATATTGTACTACTTCATCGGGCGGGACCAAACAACAAATAAAAGAAAGAGAAGATAATCCGCAAACCATGCGAGCAACAGCTTAAGAATTCTTTATCCAACTAGCTTTATGGAAGAAATGAAAGCACGCCATAAAGGCTTCTTTGAGAGCAGGACGTGGCACAAAATTCTCTGGAAAACAGTTGCAAATAAAGGAAAATTCGACTTATTCACTGATGAAGACCTGGAAAAATATGGAAATGAAGTGAATGTAATTGCAACATTCCGAACTGAAAAATGTTCTACCGGTGTGCCTTTTTCCTTCGGAAAAAGTACTGAAGAACAGATAGATGACTGGATAAAGAAGAACAAGAGATAATCATGAGAACTCAGAAGAAAGTAGAGATGTCCGAAGGACATTTTTCTTTAAAGGAATTTAGCGAACGTTTCAAAAAATACACAAGAGAGGATATCAATACCCTTGCTGATTTACTTTTTAATGAAATATTGGACTCCTATACGAACAGCGGGCAATCTCCTAGCAGACTTAAACTGGGCATGAGCGCGAAGATTGTATACCCAGACATGGTGTCTTGCCAAATAGGAGAAGCTGTTGAACTAATGGAGAAAAAATATAATTCTGAACTGCAAGAAATGGGGTTTCCTTTCGCAAAAAGCTGATCGCTTATGATACCAGATAAACTGAGAGAACGACTTGTAAAACTGGGTATTGACGAGAACATTTACGAAACCCGTTCCAGGAAATGTTTGCTTTCAAGAGAGCCGCTGAAACTTGAACAGGTTCCGTGGTATGAACATGCCTACTATATTCCAGACGGTTTCGACAGAAAAGAAGGAGAAAGAAGCACCTTCGGTACTTCAAATTGTCCTTTCATCTTCGATCCGGTTTCCCTTGTACCGTGCCTAGCACTTGAGCCGGAGAAAAAAGACAGCATCCTCGACATGTGCGCGGCACCCGGCACCAAAACATTCATAGTATCTTTTTTGACTGAAAACGAGGCGCGCATAACTGCCAATGACATAAGCTACAGCAGATTAAAA
Source organism: uncultured archaeon (assembly GCA_964366275.1). GTDB lineage: Archaea > Aenigmatarchaeota > Aenigmatarchaeia > GW2011-AR5 > GW2011-AR5 > GW2011-AR5. Next base: position 3,658 of record CAYITT010000020.1, on the reverse strand, counting down.
CGACTAAAGTTTAACGCGGAAAAATTCGGATTAAGCGTTGAGATAATCAATAAATCCGGAAGAAAGCTGAAGGGCTCTTATGATAAAATACTTCTTGACGCGCCCTGTAGCGGCGAAGGGATGGTCAACAAGAACGAAAAAGTCTTCAGTCACTGGTCGGAGAGGCGAATAAAGATCTTCTCCAAGAAGCAGAAGAAGCTCATTTCCCATGCTTTTGAACTCTTGACTCCCAAAGGCACGCTCCTGTATTCGACGTGCACTTTCGGGCCTGAAGAGAATGAGGGGGTCGTGGATTTTTTAATGGAGAAATTACCCGACGCAGGCATAGAGAAAATAAATGTCAGTATAAACAATGATACAGGGATGAAAAGCTGGGGCGACGCGGTGTTCGACGAACGTTTAAGCAGGTGTTTACGAATCTATCCGCATCATAACAACACCGGAGGCTTCTTTGTTGCAAAGATTAGGAAACTCTGACTATTAACCTACTCAATCAGTTTACAACGAATTACGCAGGTACGAGGTGAACACCAGGGTTCACCTGTACAACAAGGAAGTTCCTTCCTTGTGTGCGCAAAGACTACGTCTTTGCTGTACAGGGAGAACTGTGTTCTTCCTGTAATGCTTATATATTAGGCCAAACGATAATTGTTTAATTATGAAATTCTATACCTTCGTGTTTTTGCTATTACTGGCCAGCAGCGTATTCGCGTTTACTGTTACTGTTCCCGAAGAACTCATAGTCGTTCCGGTAGGCGGGCATGCAGATGTAGACGTAAAGGTTTCCAGCGGGATAACAGAGAGCGTTTCTTTGACTATACTGGAAAATAATCCATGGATCACCCAAAGCGACACGCAGCTAGACCTCAACGCCGAAGAGACGAAAACCCTCAGAATATTAATCGAGCCTTCCCTTGGCACTGAAAATGTAAAATCTTACAGGATAACTTTGCTGGCGGAATCATCGGCAGGAGGGCAGCAAAGGAAATACATCTACATAAGCGTCAACAAGATAGAACTCGTTGACATAACGTTTCCCATGCCAACAGGGACTTTTGTCCCGATGGGTCAGGTAAATATAGCGGGTGTTTTGAGAAATTACAAAGACAGAACCGTTGAAGACGTAAAAGTGATCACTACAGTCAAGTCGCCTTCTTCCGACCTAGTGCAATTTGAGCAGATTATTGACAGCATAGACGCCGGCGAAACAAAAAATATTTCTTATGCATTTACCATACCGCGCAACTCTGAATCCGGGCTTTATTCCATCAACATAACGGCCATAACGGAAGGCAATTCAAGGAGCAGGATAAGAACATTTACCGTTGCTGGTGCGGCAACATTCACGAAAGACATTGCAAAGCTTCCTTCGCTGTTTGGATTCAGGAAAAAAGTGACCGTAACGAACATAGGCAACGTTGCGGGAGATGCAACAGTAACAGACACGATATCCGGGCTTGATGCGTCATTTTTCTCCGGAGAGACTCCTAACACAATAAGAAATAGCGAATTTACGTGGACAATACAGGGCATAGCTCCAGGAGAGTCCAAGTCCATCTCGTACGGCGTTGATTATTCGCCAGTTGCGCTGCTGTTGCTCGTGATAATCGTAGGTTCGTGGGTGTACATGTTCAAGATCAGAACCCTCCGCGTCAAGAAATACATAATGGAGAAGAAGTTTATAGAGGAAGGGGAGGAGTTTACTGTAGGAGTAGAGGTAATAAACACTTCAGGATCAAAGGTTGAAAGCTCAACAGTCAAAGACTTCGTACCGTCCGTGTTCGATATAAAGGAAATGGACGGCCCTAAACCGTCAAGAAGGAAGGTTGCTACGGGAACAGAGCTTATCTGGAACGTAAAAGACCTCCACAACAACGAAGAACGGGTATTCTCATACAAAATTATCCCGTTGTTCGGCATTCACGGGCAAATAAGACTTCCGCAGGCGTCTGTCAGCTTCAAGAAAGGGAAAAACGAGATAGAAAACAGGTCATTTTTCGCGACAATCGGCATACAGATGGAAAGTTACAAAGACAAAGGCAAGAAAAAGGGTCAATAGAATTCATTGTCTCATTTTCTTCTAAGCATTTTCTAATAAAAAATATTTTTCATAGTTGGCATATCGTCGGTTTTCTTACTTCTTGGCAACAAAAATCTTTATTAATAGGGAAAATCATTTAAGAGTATGAAAATTTCTATCTCCAAGTGCAACGAGTGTAAAAAAAATAGACTCGTTGATAAAGTTGGAGAGAAATGGATTTGTTTTGCCTGCAAACAGAAGATCGGAAAGACCGGTCTCAAGATAAGAAGCGTAAAAGAATTTGTAAATAACTAATTTTTTCTTAGAAATAAATTTTTTGAATTACATCAATTAGTTTTAATAAATTAAAAACAAGAAGTTAACATGGCAGATGTTCTTTATCCGATAAGAGTTATTATCGGAAGACAGTTAACTTCGGAAGCGATGCAACTGTGCGAAAGAGAGACCGAAAAACCTTTCAAATTTCCAATACCTGGAATAACTGTGTATGGAAAAGACGATGACGGCAACTTTTTTATTACAAGAGAATTCGAAAGCGCTATTCCTTTTGAAGGCCTGCGCTACGTAACAAGGACATACGATCCTAAGGGCAGATTAATTTCAATCGAGTCTCCTTCGAAGACTATTGAATATAGTCCCCCTGGATCATGGAAAAGAAGAGCCGCCTGATTAACTACTTTTTCTTGATTTCCCTGACTTGCACGAAAATTTCAGCTGCAAATATCAGCACAGCGGCGTAAAGATACACAGGCGTGCCGATGCGGAGATACGCAAGCAGCGCGAACACGCCTACAGCGGCCGTTACAACGTCAATCATTTCTATCTTCATATTTTATCACCAGTATAAGTCCCCCGGGGGAGATTTGAACTCCCAACCTCTCGGTTACTGTTATAAGCACCTGCTTGGTGACAAACACATAATCCTTTTTGGATACAGCCTTTTTCTAAAAGGTTGTTGTAAATGTCTACAGCCGAGCGCTCTGCCGTTGAGCTACCGGAGGACGAATAATCCCAACGGCTCTTTTAGATAACGAGTTTGTTAATATTTAAAACTTAGGACCGCTGTGATGGTATTCATATCCAAGACTGTCCATGAGATTGAGAATCTGGTTTCTTCCATGTTTTCTCAGGTTCCTTACCTGATATAGATTGACTTCCTTCATCAGAAGATCAATAGGTCGGTATATTCCTTTTTGCCTGAGCGGATTGGACGTTCTTGCAGACACTCCGTTCTCCTCGAACGATCTCTGAAGTTCATCTGCATGAACAAAAAATGATTTTTGGTAGAACATAAATGCACCAACTAAAATTCTGCAATCACTTCAGCTGTGTCGTCTGTTTTGAAGCGCAGAGAGGGCAGTTTAGTGAAGTGTAAAGCCAGACGTATTCGCACTCGGCACAGCGGAATTTCTTTGCCGGGTTCTTTGCATACTTCAACTTTCGCTTGCTTGCTTCCTCAAGAAGCTCCACATCATCTTTTGTAAGCCAACCTGTTATCCTTGCTAATTTTGATTTTGCTTTCATAACAATCTCGCTTTACGTTTAATATCGTTGCCATAAGAACCCTTTGCAGACTCAGCATACATTGGATCCATAGGAAGGCTATCGCTGAATGCT
>CAYITT010000019.1:0-7700 GCA_964366275.1 uncultured archaeon | reverse complement strand
AGCCCTCTGGAAGGTCATAGAGTTCTTGGTCCAGGCTGCTCCGCTTGCTACCCTCACGGCGGTCTATGTCACCTATCGGGTGGTTATGACTGTACGTTTAAACGACCTGGCTCACATGGACAAAAAAATAGACGGTCTACACGAAGTTGTCCTAGAGCGGTTTGGGCTCTTGGACCGACGTATAGATCGTCTAGATCAGAGGCTGGACACGCACCTAGAGAAGGGCGATAATAAAATGTAGGCTAATCGCCAACCAAACTAATACAACCATCAGGAAAGTTATGCCGAGCGACGGTACTATGACAGCTATCATCATGTAAGCCACGGTCAGCGGATTCAGCTGCGAACCGTACCTTCTTATCATTATTTTCTGTTCCGCAGAAATGTAATCTATAGTATTCTTGAGTATACCGCCTATGTCGCTCCCTGTCTTGACTCCGGTTGATACCTGCCACATCGCGCGGCGGAAGTACATGGACGGGTTTAGCTCAGTCAGGTCGTCTATCGCCTTGTCTATCGGCACGCCTGTATTTATCTCGCGTATGGCCGCCTTGAATTCGCTGCTTACCTGGCCATAATTGCCCTGTGAAACAGAAACCATTGCATCGAAAAGCGGGACACCTGATGTCACCTGGACGTACATGTGTCTTAGCGCATACAATATGTTTCTTTCCACGTTGGCCTGTTTCTTCTTTACGAGCAGTTTCGGGTAAGCCTTGATATAGAAAAAAGTCACGAACGCGAAGAAGAGTCCTATGGCTCCGCCGGCTGCTATTGACTTGTACGGAGTCAAAACGCTGAGGGTCATAAGGAAGAACGATGTCCCTGTGACTATTGCCATGAAAAAAGATGAAAAAATTGCAAGACTTACATAGTCTTTGGGGTTTAAATCAAAACCAGCCTGACGTAACTCGAGATCCATGTGAGGCGAGATGTTAGTGAATGGTTGGGCGAGCCAGTATAGTTTGGTACCTAATATTTTCTTCGATTTCTTCAATGGTATTGGCGAAAATGGTACGTTCATTAGCCATAACTCTGCTTACAAAGGCCTTATTACGGCGCTTGGTTTCTTGTTGGCGTTGACGGCCCTCAGGACTTCTTCACTATTCGTATAGTATTCTGATATTACCCTGCCGACGTCATTTACTGTGTTGACATTGTACTTTACCAACCATTTCAGGATCTTTGCCTTGTCGTTAAGGTCGCGTGCCATATCCTTTCTCGACAGTCCGGTGTGCCTGTTCAGCGATTCAAAAACTCTTACGGACTGGTTGACAGGCTGTATTGTCCTGTCGGGCCTTGCCTGATACAGCATGTTTATGTGCGGACCGACGTCGTCGCCCTTGCTGTGGACCAGTTCAGCAACCTGATAGACGATTCTCGATCCCTGTCTTCTGTCCCTGTGCTGCACGACGATCAGGTGCAGCGCCTCCAGCATTATATCCGGAATACTTATCGGCGGGTTTGTCATCCTCTTCATTGTCTGGTCCGCCGTATCAGCGTGAAGTGTTGCGTAAACGCTGTGGCCTGTGTGCATAGCCTCAAAAAGTACTTCCGCCTGTTCGCTCCTTCTTATCTCGCCGACGACTATACGGTCAGGGCGCATTCTTAGCGAGTTTATCATCAAATCGAGCATCGATATTTCTCCCTTGCCTTCCGGATTCGGGAGCCTTGTTGTGAGCGGCACCCAGTGCAGGAAAGCAGGTAACTGCAGCTCACGCGTGTCTTCGATGCTTATTATCCTGTGGTTCGCCTGTATGAAAGGCATCATGGCATTTAGCGTTGCCGTTTTTCCGGAAGAAGTGCCGCCTGCAACGACTATGTTCAGTTCGTACTGCATGGTCAGCCATAAGAATGCGCCGACTTCGAAGCTTATTGTTCTGTTTGCAAGAAAATCCGTTATCGTCCACGGTTTTCTGGCAAATTTTCTTATCGACAGTGTGTTTCCCTTTGTTGACACAGGAAAAAGAGTCGCGTTCGCTCTGTCTCCTGACACGAGATGCGCGTCAAGCAGCGGCTCTAAAGTCGTTATTTGCCTGCCGACTCTTCGCGCTATTATACTCGCATAATTCTGTATCTGCTGTTCTGAAGTGACAAAAATATTTGATTTTAACCATCCCAGTTCCCTGTGATAGACCCGGACCGGTTCTTTCGAAGTATTAATGACTATTTCTTCGAGTTCGTCGTCCGCTAGCAAAAGTTCAAGCATTCCTAATCCTAACATCTCGTTAACAAGAAACTGTGTAAGAAACATCTTTGTCGTCCTGCTGGCACCGGCAACCCTGGCTTCCAGGAGCAGTTCAGTCTTGTTTGAGAATTCCGCCATGATTTTTTTCAGTCTTGAAGGATCGAATATCTCCTCCATCCCTATCTTCGAGTCTTTCAATAGCTCGGATCGCACAGAATCAAGTAGCGCGTGTGTCGCTTCGCTTATTTTCGGCACAGACATGATATATTCTTTCACGTACCCTCCTGCGTCCACTATAGACACAGGTACGCGTATCTTGTCCATGACCACATCGTATTTCTTTATAACTTTCTGCATCAACAACACTTACGTTTTCTTTTTGAGGACTGGCTTGCCTAGCGCCGGGTATTGTATCTCTATCAGCCCGTGTTCCTCGAGAATTTTCCCCCACTCCTCTACCTGCTTGTCCTTCATTTTCAGCCGCTTGGCCGCGTCTGATATCTTGAGAGAGCCTTTCTCCATTATCATGTCAAGAAGCTGATCCAGCGAAGTGTTTACGTTGCTTTTATTACTATCAGTGAAGGTGCTCATCGGCCGTTTTTCCGTCAGAGCGATCTCTTCCACTTCCTCTTCCTCTCCGCGTCTTGGATCGTTCATCCCCATCGACGATGAACTGAGTTTCTCAAGTATAAGGGTTCTCTCCCGTCGCAGGGCCTCGTTGTCTTTTTTGAGCTCGTCAAAAAGCTCTTTTATCAAAGTAACTGTCTGCTCGGTAACCATAATCCTTTTTTCCAGGTATTGCTCTATCTGTTCCAGCCGCCTTTCGAGATTTTTATCCGCTACGGGAACGAACTGCGGTCTTGCAGGTATAGGCACGTCGGGTTTTTTAGGCTGCAGTTTAACTGGCTCTTGTTTTTGGGGTGATTGAACTGGTTTCGGTTTGTTAAGTGATGCAAAAAATCCCGGCTTTTTTGGCTGCAGCTTAACTGGCGTTGGTTTTGGAGGCGGAGCTTTCTTCGCTTCCTCATGCTTCTCGGGTTTGTAAGGCTTGCTGAAATATAAGTTATGAAGAACGTGCCTTACGCTTGTTTTGTGAACGTGTTTTGGGGGGTTGCCTGCCCGCAGCTTTGTTATCTTTCTTTGCGGTTTGGCGGTATTATGTTTCACAGCCGCTTTATGAGTGCGTTGCTTTACGTGCTTCTTAATTTTCTTCAATTACATCACCATTACAATGATTATAATTGGCTGGTTTGATATATATTGCTTCGCGAAGCGAACAAATATACATTTAGCCCCGGCTGAATGATATATAATGCTTCACATTGGCAGTGAAGCCGTACAGGCAAAGATTTGCTTTACCCAGTAATGTTTATTTTGGAAATTTTGTGTTTATTGACGCAAGTATAGCAACCCTTATATACTACTTATTGACAAGTAGCAATATGAAAAAACACATGAAAGGCCAAGGTGCAATGGAATATCTCATGACTTACGGATGGGCCTTGCTTGTTATCGTAGTAGTCGGAGGCGCATTATTCGCGCTGGGCGTTCTAAACCCTTCAACATACACCCAGAAGCGATGTCAGGGCTTCCAGTACTTTTCCTACCAGGACCAGAGGATTAACTCAACTGGAGTTATTATAGATCTCTTGAACGGACCTAGGCAGGTAACGGTCACAGCAATGACTGTCAACGGCGTAGCAGCTACAAACGTAGTCAGCATCGCAGCGTCCCCAACAGGCGGCGCGAGATTCACAGTAAGCGGTGATGTAGCAGGGTTACCAGCTTCTGGAACGTCTTATACCAACTATCCAGTAACGTTGACATATGACGTAACAGGTGGTATATCTGGAAACGTTGACCGTGGAACTTGCTCGGGAACAGCAGCTTAAAACTTTTAATTTTTTCTCTTTTAATCTTCTTTTCTTTATTGTTAGTTATGCGTCTAGCTACGAACACGCCTTTAGACAAGTTACTGGAAGGCGGCATAGAAAGTGATGCTATAACTAATATCTATGGTCCGCCTGGATCAGGCAAGACCAATATAGTATTATCTACAGCCTTATCCTGTATAGCCTCCGGGAAGAAAGTCGTTTATATTGACACGGAAGGCTCTTTCTCATTTGACCGCTTTGAGCAAATGGGCGGTAAAGAGGATGATCTCAAGAAAATTATATTTGTCAACGTCCACGACTGGGGCGAGCAGCACAGAGATATAGGAAAACTGGAGAAGCTTCCCGACGATATCGGTCTGATTGTCGTGGACTCAATGGTCGCGCTTTATAGATTAGAAATGGACGATCGGAATTTCCAGGCAATCAACAAGCAGCTGGCAACGCAATATTCTATCCTCTCTAAGATAACGCGGACGAGAAGGATCCCGATAATTATAACCAATCAGATTTATAGCAAAGGAGAAACTGTAGAACTTACATCACGCACGATCGCGCGCTATTGGAGCAAGACACTTGTCGAGCTAAAGCGCACGGAAAAAGACAACCAAAGGTTGGCTATCGTTCGCAAGCACCGGAGCATCCCGGAAGGACGATCAATTGAATTCCTGATAACAAAAGAAGGCATGAAGCAGGTTGGAAGATTTAGTATAATTTGAATGTCCTGTCAAAATTTTTCCTTAGCTGACCGTTCTTTTTATTCCTAAGTTCGCTGATGTATTTTCTTATATCTCTTTCCGTTTCCGCCACGAATTTTTTAGGATTCACTCTTATCTGCGCAACATAATCGCCTCTTTCTATAGGGACTTTTGAACTCGAGACGACAAGTTCGTGAAACAATCCGGAACTTACCTGCCTCTGGAAGCTTTTCAGCAGATCGGGACTAATAAGTCCGAACATACGACGCATGGCTCTGGCAAAAGCATCCTGCGTTCGTTTGCCTTCTCTCAATTGCTGATTTCCGTCTATATACGCCATTGCGATCTGCATCATTGCGAAATCGGCCCCGTTCTGCTCGCGCAAAGCATTCACGACTCCGAGGAACCATGAACCTACCCTGTCTTCATAAACGTCTATTTTCGTATTTATGTCATCAGGATCCATTTCGCTGCTCGACCCTTTTCGGTAAACCTTCGTGAGATCTTCGACGCGTATATAGTAATAGTTCTTACTAAGCATGCTGCGTGTTATCTGCATCTGACCGTCAATCATTAATAGAAATGGGTTTCATCAGCATAAGAACGTTTCCGTTTTCAAGTTAGTATGCTTACGCTCAAGATGCTGGGGGCCATAGACGTCATAACTGCCATAGCCCTCTACTTCAATCTGAATATGTGGTATTTTACGATACCGCTGTTCCTGATTCACGTACTGAAAGGCATAGCCAGCATGACGTGGGACTGGGTTGGAAAACTGTATGGCGCAGTTGATATAATTTCAGCCTTTGCGATGCTTTTTATTTTTACAATTCCTTTCGGAATAGAGTATTTCCTTATAGCAATACTTTTATTCAAGGGCGTCATGAGCTGGCTATAGTTGCCACTTTGCCCATCACGATCGGTAATTCCCTCTTGAATCGCGCACCAAATAAAAGACCGTAAAAGAATCCGAAAGGTCCTTCGAAAGACGTTTCATGGGTGAAGGTACATCCTTTTCTCATCGGTTCGACTGTTCTCGTTATTTTTAGTTTCGACAAGGGTATATCAATGGAAATAACAAGTTTGTTTTTCCTTATCTCTTCGATTAAGAATCTGCTTTCAACGGATCTTTTCGATTTTATTACGCCTGTTGCGCCTTCCGTGAATTTTCCGTTCAGTCTGGAATATTCCAGCTGGTAATCCCATCTTTTCCATTCCGGCACGTTTATCCAGACTCTCCAGATTCTTTGAGAATTCGCCTTTGTCTGAACTGTGTGAGAAAATTTCATAATTATTTCTTTTTTGGAGGAGCAGCTTCATGCGTCTTCATGTGAATTGTAAGCGTCCTCTTGGTCTTTTGCTGTTTTTGACATTCAGGGCATTTCAATTGCTGTGCCGCTGCGCTGGAGGCGCGGCTGGCTTCCTGTACTTTCTTTAACTTGTCAACATCTAACCAATCTTTCTTTGTCTCGCAAGTCGGATCCAGACACATTCTGAATGGTCTTGCTCCCGGCTTTTGTACCTGGATTATCGGGGTCTTGCATTTGTCGCACATTTTATCCGTAGAAATTATTACTCCTTCTCTGGGCAACGGGAAACCAGTTCTGCACCCCTTTGGATAGCCAGAACATCCGACGAATCTTTTTCCTGTTCTCCAGTTTTTATGTACCTTAAGCATTGATCCGCATGAAGGGCATGGCCCGAGTTTCGACTGCTTATCCTGCGTAGCAATAACCGCTGAAGTCAACTCATCTCCTATTTTCTTTTCTTTTTTCTTGAAATCTGCGCAAATCTTCTCTATCTTCTTCTTCGCCTCTTCAAGGACCTGATCTTTCGTGGCCTTTCCGTTTTCTATAGACTCTGTCAGTTCCTCGAAGTGTCCTGTTAATTCTTCAGAAACTACGTCAGGAATATTTTTTTCTAAGATGTCAGAAAGCTGTTGGCCTAGTTCCGTAACTTCAATACTTTTTCCAATTATGTATCCACGGTTGTAAAGAATCTGCAGTATCTGAGCGCGCGTTGCCTTTGTGCCAAGCTCCTTTGCCTCCATTTCTTTTAGCACAGAACCCTGTGAGTATCTCGCCGGAGGAAGCGTCTCTTTGTCCAGCAGGGATACCTTCTTCACAGGCATCGTATTATTGACTTTTATGTCCGGAAGAATGATCTCTTCTCTCTGCGCATATTTTCCGTAAAGCATTGTCCAGCCTGGTTCAACCGTCCGCTTTCCACTCAATACAAATTCTACCCCGCCCAGATCGAGCAAAATCTTTTGTGACTCACGCTTTGCTGGAGCTCCAAAAACTGAGAAAAATCGTCTAACTATCAGATCATAAACTCTCTGCTGTTTATCTCCTAATTTTTTGTAAACGCCTGTTGGATAGACAGCCGGATGTGCGGCATCAGTTTTGCTGCCTTCCTCCGGTTTCAGCTCGCTTTGTCCCAGTAGTGACTTCGTCTCTTTCTCATAATTCTTCTGCTTAGAGATCAGTGTAATTATTTTTTTGTAGTTGATGTCTGGAGGTAATTTCTCCGAAGAGGTTCTTGGGTAAGAAATCATTCCTGCCTGATACAGTGATTCCGCAATGCTCAGCGCCTGTGTTGGCGAATAACCAAAATATCTGTAGATGTCAGCTAACATTGATGTCGTGTTGAACGGCTTGGGCGCTGCCTGTGTCATTATTTTTTTCTGGATATCTTTTACAGTGGCGCTCTTTACGTCAGATTTCTTCGCAAGCTCCTGTGCAGCCTTTTTGTCTGTCAGTTTCTTTGGATATTCAGCAAGCATTTCCTGTTTGCCAACTTGTACTATTGCTTCTATTTCCCAGAAAGGTTCGGGTTTGAATGCCTTGATCTCTTTTTCATGCGCGGCAAGCAGATGGAGGACCGGTCCTTGTACACGGCCTGTTGAAACAATTCTGAATC
>CAYITT010000018.1:0-7747 GCA_964366275.1 uncultured archaeon | reverse complement strand
AGCTTCATCGGTCCCGAAGGAAGATTTTTACCCGACTGCTGTAGATTGTAGCGCCTCCAGTCAACGCTTCTTACTGCGTCCGTAAGAGCGCACGCGCTCTGCTGATAGAGTAGCGGCACACGGTTTGCAAACCTTATCAGTTCTATTGTATCATGATCTTTATCATCATAATCTTCTTCTTCATTTTTTTTCTTGTTTTCGTCGCCAAAGCCGTATACTATGCCAACTTCCATCAGAAATGGAAACCCCCGGTAAACGTCCGGTTCTCTCGTGATCGCGGCCACAAATTCCGCGTTTGGATATTCTTTATTCAGACTCTTCTCGAGCTCGGCGCTGCCAATAGGCGAAAGGCAGTCTGTTGGGGGTCTCTGGACTTTAGCGGCATGCATCGCCTTCAATAGTTTTTCTATTCCCATCCTGTCAAGCGTCTGAGGTTTCTCGTCTTCTTTGATCTTCGCGAGCTTGCATATCTCTCTTGCACTCTGACTTCCAACCGAGGAGAATTCGTTAGTAAGGAAAGACAGTAGCGTTCTTGAATTTGAGTTCTGAATTATCCGCTGAAGTACGCCGAACTCCATACCGTGCGGATGCGGCTTCATAAGCTTCGGTTCTTTAGGCAGTGCATTAACCGATCTTGGGTAAATTATTTTTCTGCCATCAGGAGCATAGTACGTAATCTTTGCAAAGGGATTCGATATCGACGTCTGCTTTAGATAATCATCTACAGTTCTTCTGTACCTTCCGTGTATTGTAACCTCGACTTTTACGCCATGGTCGCCGACAACATCTTTTTCTGATTCTTCTGATTTTACCACCTGGGGCTCATTCTTTGCTGTGTCCAGGTGTATTTCAAAATAATTTGTCTTTTTGCTGCTTTCAATCTTCGACCAGACCTTTGTCGCCACGCCGGTTGTTAGCTGGGAGTAAAGGGTGACACTGCTTATCCCGATGCCTTGCTGGCCTCTTGATTGGCGCAAACGATGAAACTTTGATCCGTGGAGCAGTTTGGCGAAGGTTTTTGGGATATTTTCTTTGATTATTCCAGGACCGTTGTCCATTACAGAAACTATGAATGTATCCTCCTTGTCGGTTTTTATTTTTACAGTTATGTCAGGGAGTATGCTTGCTTCCTCACACGCGTCTAGTGAGTTGTCTACTGCCTCTTTTACCGCCATGAGCAGGGATTTCGTCGGGTTGTCAAAACCAAGCAGATGTTTGTTTTTCTCGAAAAATTCAGAAACACTGATGTCCTTCTGTTCCTTTGCGAAGTCTTCAGCCGTTTTCTTGACTGCTATCTTGTCCGAGTTCACTCTGCTTTGCCTCCAAAAATTGGTATACAGATCTGTGCGAGATTCCTTTTATAATTTTGTTTACGGAGCTCTCTGCAAGAGCAACATTGTCATATTTACCGATTATAGCAACTGTTTTACCGTAAACAGATATATATGTCCTTGTAAGTCTTTCTAGATTTCTCCGCGACTTACCATTGGTACCTATTAATCTTGATTTTATTCTTTTCATTGTCCGTGCATTCTTAGGCAGGTCTATAATCGAAAGTGTATTGTCCTCTATCAGGAGCAATAAAGCGATCTCGGGTGCAAAGCCCCGTCCTATTGCTTTTATTACATTCTCCGCATTGAGAATGTCCAAAGATTCGCCTTCAATAGTTACTTCTTCGTCTACCAATATTTTTGTTTTGGTTTTCCGTTGAATCTGGCGCTTTGTAGAACCCTTAGTGCCTATTATTATGGCCAATCGTTCATTGGGTATTTTAATTGTTTTTATCATAATTATATTTCTTCTCCAAGCACCATTCTTGATATTATTCTGCTTGGGAAGTATACACGGTAAAGCTTTTCTGCTTTACCTGTACGGGATTAATGACCTAATTCCGTATTTGAAACAAGTTTATAATATCTAGATTTTACTTGTTTTATCATAAGTTCATTGTAAGTATGTTCTTTCTCTTGAGCCATGCGACCTGCGTTTGGGTGTAACGGAATACTATGTCCCCTTTCTCATCACCCTGGATTGACCAGGGTTCTGTTAGTACTATGTCCCCTTCTTTTATCCATACACTCTTTCGGAATTTTCCAGGTATTCGGCATAAACGCATTTTGTCGTCCTGACATCTCACTCTCATTTTGTTTGCACCAAGCATAGATTCGACTACTCCAAGTACTTCACCGCTTCTTGGATGTCTTATTCTTATTTGCTCTTCCATGTTATATCGCTCTATACTTTCTCAGCAAGACATTAAGCTTATTTATCAGCAGTTTTCTCCAGTCTGCTTCGAGCTGGGTCATGATAAGTCTTACTGTAACCTTATCCTCATTCGACAACTTAAGTTTTTCAAGGGACTTGCATTTCTTGAGTATCTCAAAATCTCTCTCGACAGAAAGCACGTATTTTTTGCGTTCCGTATTGGTGATTTTTGTTTCTGTCTGCAATTTGTTTTTCCTTGCTTTTATCAGCTTCTGATATTCCTTGTCCTTCTCGAGAACTTGCCGCAGCTTATGATCCTTATACCCTCTTGATATGTAAAACTCCGCTATCTCGTCAAGATTCATCCAATTACCTTATTGCATAATAGTTTCTATAAAGCATTTGACCTTTCTTGCTGCCGACAAGCTTGTATGACTGGATTACTTTATAATGCTTCCTGAGTTCCTTTGCAGCGAAGGAGGCATTAGACTTTCTTACTATCTTTATGTTGTATCCCTCTTTTAATTCTATTATATCAGCTATGCCTTTATGTGGAATCATTTTTTGAACCTTGTCTAGTATTTTTAGCTTATCGTCACCTCTTGCTTGTATCATCGCCTCATAGTACCCGCCGGAAAGCTTCACGTGGGCATCGCACATTTTTTTCCTCATGATTACGAGAACTTTCTTTTCCTGTTTTTTTACCAGACCTTCTATGACACCTTCGCATTCTATCTTGGCGTGTACCTTATTTCCGACAATTTTCATAGTTACGGAGGCATCCTTTATTTCGTACTCGGTTTTTATTTTTGATATTATTGTTTCCTTTATTTCCTCTTGCTTTATTTTGCATAGGTCGCAGTATATGAGCGTGAAATCTTTGATATTGAAAAGATTCTGTCTTTCGAGGAAGTGCTCTTCGCAGAAATTATCTACATTTGCCTCTTTTCCGCATTTTACGCAAAACATGATACAAGTAACCAGTTTAATCTTTTAAAGCTAGAAGAATGCGCGCCATACTATAAGTTCGAATATGTACGTGTCACCGTCATTGATAATTATGCTTGATTTGAAATGAACCGGTGCGGGAGTCTTCTTTATGGTGTCAAGCGAATAGCTTTCTCCGCTTGCCCACATTAATGAAGCTTTTAACAGATCATCCGTTGCTTTTGTTGTCGTTGTATTGTGGTTAAGCCTGATGTAGTCTGCAAACCATACCGATCTGCCGTCGTAATTTTCTATATCAAAATTTGTCCTGACGTAAGCGACGGGCATGCTATTTACGATAGTTCTCTTGTCGTTAAGCGCGACCATATTGCTCCCATAGAAAGTGAACGTATCTGCCTGAACGTTTTCAAGGTACTTTCCGCTTATGTTTGCATAATACTTTGCGACAAAATGCGACAGATTTCGCCCGTCATAAATGTCGTAGAAGGTCCCTGGAGAAGTGCCTCTGCCGCTCCATGAAAGGTTGAATATACTTCCTATAGGTCCGTTAACGTCGCTCTCTGCTAGATCGCTCAGAAGAATAACAGACCCCCCGCTTTTGAGGAAATCCCTGATCTTTGCTTCGTGTTGCACAACTTTTGTTTTGTCGAAAAAGAACAGCGTGTCAGTATCCTCCCGAATATTTTCCATTACAAGATCCAGCCGTTCCGTACGAATGCTTATCTTTCTGTTGCTGTATTCGAAATCGAGCGGATTAAATATGGCTTCCATTTCGCTTAACTGACCGACGCTGCAGTCAACGCACGATACTCGTATAATATCATTTGGGATACCCTTTACATTGAGCGAGAAGTCGACAGTCTTTGGAAGCATCTGGGAAAAATATGAATTCAAAGAGTTTTTGTCGTTGATTTTAACAAATCTGGTTATTGTTCCGTTCTGATAAGAACTCTGTAAAGCATCTTGTGACAGCACCTGGAGTGTCGTGCTTTCCCAACCCGAAGGCGGTGTGCTGTCAGAAAAAAAGAATGTAAGCGACGCTATCATGATTATTGACGCAATTATCGCCTCGAAAACTCTTATGAAACCCTTCAATCAAATCATCTCGTAATTGTGAATATCATTCGTATCATTTTCTGGTCTGCTGTGTTTAATATGCCAAGTCTTGTGAAGTGAAACTGTTGCCGCAGTTGCGACACTATGAGCGGTCCGCATACAACCGCCTCAGCGGTGACAGGTGCACCGTCAAGGTAACTAGCTTCTATTGTTATGTCATAATTGGAGTCCAGTCCCAGCCTGTTTTTTACGGACTGGTATCCTGCCCCAGCTGGTTCCGGCTGGCACAGCGCTGCAAGCTGATCAAGCTTGGATTGATCTATAACATATCTCTTTCCTGTAGAGAAGCCTATTCTCTTCACATCAGCAAAAGGTTGTATTTGCCAGTTTGTTGGTGACCCTTCGTCCATGAACATGATTTCCGCGAACTGATAGCTTCTGGATTTTACAAGCTCTCCCACAGCCGTGTTGTGAAATGCCGGTATGCTGCTCACTATCAGGAACGTAACAAAAGACATCGTTGTTATGAAAATGAATACCGATATTATGAACTCTATTTCTATGACGCCTTTCATTTATACCAGGCCTGCTTTTATTACTATTATAAATATCAAGAAGCCGCTCATCAACATTATCATACTATGCTTTATTCCAACGACTACAGAATCGGAGCCTATCTGGCCGGCTATGAGCCCGGAAAAGAAACCTTGTATGAGTATCATCGTTAAGAACAGCGATTTGTAGTAAGAAGACGCTTCTTCCGGCTTCCCAAGATCGAACGCAACGGATATGGAGCTGAACAAATGGCAGCCCGAGCACGCGCTGTTCTCGCTGCTTATACACGCAGAGCAGGGATTCGGGCTGAATCCCTGAAGCCCGAAGCCGCCTGATGATATCTGGCTTTGCAGAAGCGGTATCAGGAACTTTATCAGGGCTATAGTTATTCCCAGAAAAATGAAAAATATTGCATACATCATGACTACCTGCTGGTTCATCAGGACTGCCTTTTCCTCCTGCGCCTCTTTTATTGAGTCAATGTTGCTTGCAAGCGACTCCATTGTTTCTGCTATATTGCCGCCGGACTTGTTGGCCTGGTCTATAATCATTATAGACCTTACAATCATCTTGCTGTCTTTGACCCGCTCGGAAAAACTTTTCAGCACCTTTTCCATAGGGACATTCCAGCTTAGCTGGGTGCTCATTTTTTTTATTTCCTCAGTAAGCAGCCCGTAGTCTGCTTTGCCGGCAGCGTTCATTGCCTGTATCAGCGACAAATCTGCTCTTTGGTTCTCGGACAAATCCCTGAGGAAACTGGGGAACTCCTCCTCATACGCCTTTACCTTCTTGAAGCGGAAAAATTTGTAAATGCTGTAAGGAATTATCAGTACCATCATCCCGAGAAATACCATGTTTATGAGCAGCGGCAGGCTGCCGAGGATGTATGCTATGGCAATAAGCAAAAAAGTAACAGTGCCGGAACCTATGAGTATTATCTGTCCCGTGTCCAGTGGTAACTTCTGACCCATGATTATAAGTTACTCATGTTTAGAATATATAGTTCTCCACAAGGGAGATTCAGGTTAAGTAGGATTGGCAGATCTTATCAGGAAAATAAACCCTATTGATATAAGCGGAAGCATGATGAATACTATCAATGTCTGGATCATTATTGTTCCAAGCCCCGCGGATATCGTTGATATTATAGATGAAAGTACTATGAAGAATATCGAGCCGGTTATTATCAATGTAAGGTAGAGCTCCACATAAAGCGAGAGATCCTGCGAATATTTTCTTATTCTCCGCCTGTGATCATTCATATATTCTTGGCTTTTCTCTTTCAGGAATACGCCAAGATTTCCTCCTGTAAGAAGCATCGTGTTTATTCCAAATAAGAGCTCTTTTAATTCGGAAGACGGCGTTATTTTGGCCTGTTTCTTTATGGCGGACGATGTCGTCATGCCGAACAGTTCAACGTCTCTGACTATACTTTCGGTCTCTTTCGACAGCTCACCGTATTCCTTGAAATTGCTGATAGTCCGGAAAACGTTTATCGGCTGCGATTCAGAACTCGCAATAGTTGACATGTAGGACGTAGCAAAAGGAAGAACTTTGGTTATCTTATTGGATCTATTCTTGGCGGCGGCCGTGGGGTAGGTATAAAATAAAAAGAACAATAAAGCGGACAGCGCAGTTGAAAGTGTCAGCGAAAGCAGAACAGCTATTCCAGGGGCTATAAACAGACCAAACAGGAAAGCCAGTATGACAGTCTCGAATAAAAACGTCAGCGCAGTCGTGAACAGGGATATTGAGAGATACTCTTCAAGTGTGTAGTTTATGTTTGCTCTTTTCAGCTCGTCCTTTATTTCCATGAAATAGGGACGTATGAGTTTGCTCCCCTCGCCAAAAAACTGGTATGATATATCAGCGTAGCTCATAACTCGCCTTCAATCTTGCTTATGAGAAATTCAGGTGATAGATAAAACGTGCTTATTACTGCCGCGAGTTTTTTGTAGTCGGTTATGTTCTTTTTGACAACCCACTTTATCACTTTTGCCCGCTGCTCGATCTCTTTTTTTACTTCTGCTTCGTTCATCCCTGAAGAGTCGGCTATTTTCTTGAGGAGCACGCTCTCTCCCACGGATTTGAATGTGTCATTTCTTGCGTCCCATGTAAATAATTCATTTGTAATTGGCAGGTTGCTTTCCTGGTCGAAGCCGACGACCTCGACGGTTGATGCTATTCTTCTGTTGTATCTCCTTCCCTGTTTGACACGCTTCACGAAGATTATGACGTCAAGGTTCTGCAGGAGGTTCATCGGCAGGCTTATCGGCGGTGATGTCATTCTGTCCACAAGCTTGTTAAAATTTTCCGCGTGGATTGTAGAAATGCCCGGGTGGCCTACAGCCATCTGCTGGAAGAGCACGTAGGCTTCGCGCCCGCGGACCTCGCCGACAATTATATAATCCGGTCTCTGTCTGAGCGATTCTCTGAGCAGTTCAAACATGTCTACCTTTCCTTCTTCAGATATCGGCGTCCTTGCAACTTCTGATATCCAGTGCGAGTGCGGAAGCCTTAACTCGGACGTGTCTTCTATGCTGACTATTTTCATCTGCGGTTTGATGAACAGGGAGAGCGCGTTAAGCATGGAAGTTTTTCCTGTAGCCGTGCCACCGGAAATAAGGATTGATGAGCCATGCTCAACAAGAAACCAGTAATACGCCATCATGCGAAGATCGCACGTCCCATATTTTATCAGGTCTGTGGGTGTTATAGGCTTTTCAGAAAACATCCTGATTGTGTAGTTGCTCCCGTTTTTGGCTATGTCGCTTGCCAGAGTTGCCTGGAGTCTGGAACCGTCCGGCAGAGTCCCGTCGAGAAGCGGCCTTGATACAGAAATGGTCTTGCCGCATCTCTCTGCGAGCTTGCTGACGAATAAGTCCAGTGTATCGGCGTTCGTGAAGGACAAACTAGTTTTAATCGAGCCAAACTGCGGGGATTTGTGGTAGACGTATATCGGTATGTTAAGGCCGTCGCATGA
>CAYITT010000017.1:0-7838 GCA_964366275.1 uncultured archaeon | reverse complement strand
CTAGCATCACTTGTTTTTTCTTCCCATTCTTCTTGGCGAGATGCTTCCGACTTTCTTTCCAGGAGGCATGTGTCGCGAGACTGTTTTTGGCTTACCAGGTCTTGTCGAGCCGCCGAACGGGTGGTTGACAGCGTTCATTGACACGCCAGAAACGATAGGGTAAAGATGCCCAAGAGCCTTCATTGAGTAGTGTTTTGTTCCCGCTTTCATGAAAGGCTTATCTGTGCGCCCGCTTGAAGCAACTATACCTATAGTCGCGCGACAGTCAGCTGAAAGTACTTTCTTTTGTTTTGAAGGCATCAGTACTATTGTTTTGCGTTCATCCTTTGATATTACAGTAGCGAATGCGCCGGATGATCTGCACAGTCTTCCGCCGTCGCCCGGGTTTAGCTCAACATTGAATATTCTTGTCCCTTCCGGAATGTCGCGAAGTATCATCGTATGCCCGTTCTCGAGATTATTTCCTATTTTCTGGCCGACATAGACGCCTTCGGCCGGAATCATAAGTACACGTTTGCCGCTGAAGTCAGCGACTGCCGCGGGAATCTTGTGACCCGGTGAATGAACAATATCAATTATCTGTCCTTCTGTGTTTGGCAAAGCAGCGTAGCTGATCTTACCGAGATATCTAAAGCTAGGCACGCGGTATCGCGGCCCGCCCTTTCCTCTCTTCTGCTGTACTAAATTCTTACCCATTCAGATCCCTTTTCTTTGAAGAAAAGGTCTCTGGAACCCCAAAAGAACTTTTGAAATTCCATATGACCTTATCTTTGAATATTAACTTTATTTTCCCCCATATCAGATTATTCCAAGCTTGATCGCAATATCTCCTGCGGCACCGGCGTTCTTGAACTTGACAAACGCCTTCTTCCTTCCCCGTTGATCAATAACTGTCTTGACACCGGCGACAGGCGCCTCGAACATTTTCTCAACGGCCTGTTTTATTTCATTTCTCTTTGATTCCCGTCTTACTATAAACACCAGTTTGTTCTGCGCTTCCACAGCACGCACAGATTTTTCAGTCATGAGCACAAATTTGATTATGTCAAAAGCATCCTTCGTCATAGGCTTCGCTACTTCTACGGTTGGTTTTACTGCTTTTTTCTTTATTTTTTTTACTTTTGTTTCTGCCATTTTAACACCGACTGAAATTACCCTAAGCAATTTCTTGCTGTCCTCCAAACTTCTTTTCTAATGCGTGCAATGCCGCCTTCGTGGTTATTATTAATCTGCCCGCGTGTGTTCCAGGTGCAAGCAATTCTGCGTTCACGTTTGCAACCGACACTGCATCAAATCCGCGTATGTTGCGCGTTGCCTTCAAAGCCGGGCAATTCTTTGCAAGTATTATCAGCGGGCCTTTCTTTACTCTGTACCTTCTTGCCCTCATCTTGCCTACTCCGGCCCTTATCTTTCTCTTCTCAGTTCTCTCCATTTCTTTGGAAAGTATCTTACTAAAAAGTTCCACGACATTCTTCGTGGTCTTCATTGTTTCGAAATCATCAACAAAAATTATTGGCGACTCCATTGAGTGGCCTCTTGATGCAAGCAAAGTATTATCTACAGTTGCCGCGAGCGCAGATTTTATTGCGAGCGTTTTCTCTTTCTTGTTTACTTTTTGCAGCCATACTTTGGCCACCTTAGGTGGATGTGCCCTTCGTCCCTTTACTGCGTGCGGTGCAACACGCGCGCGCCACGCCATGTAGCCGACTTTTCCGTGTATTCTTGGTATTCTCGACATTTCCTTGTTCATCATGGCGTATCTGTAATGACGAGACCCATGGTAGTGAGCTGAAGATCGCAGACCTGCAAGCGTATCGGATCCGTAAGGCTGTCTGCCTGCTGACTGTTGCGCAAGCACGGCGCGCTTTATCACATCCGGTCTGTACGGAGTACTAAACAAATCAGGCAGTTCTATGTCGCCCGCGTGTTTTCCGTCCAGATCGAATACTTTTGCTTTCATAATTATCATCTTAATTTTGCTGCAATTTCCTCCGGCGTTCTTATCCATAGAAGAGTTTCAGCGCCAGTCATCTCAATCTGTTGAGCAAGTGTCTGAATCCCTAATTCGCTTGAATATACAACAATCTTAGCCTGTGGATACGCGGCACGTATTTTTTGAAGATTTTCTCGTTTAGCCACGTTAAGATCATCTGCAACATAAAGAACTGAATCAAACTGTCCCGGAACTGGTTGTCCAGTAGTTGTTGTGACATTATAGTTCAAATCCCTCAGCAAATCTGCCCTGCTATCCGAACGTATTTCATTTTCTTCTACGATTAAAATTCTCCTCATAATTATTTCCCCTGTTTGCTCTGTAACGAGATGTGCTTGACATCTACAGGCGCGTGTCTTGTAGTTCTTATCGCCTTTCTTATCCTGACCAGACGCTTTGTCAGTCCGGGTACAGAGCCTTCGATTAATATAACCGATTCTTTTGGAAGACCGTAGCCAACAAAACCGCCCTCGGGAGTCGCATTCTTTGCATCTTCATCTATGAGTATGAGTCGCTTGTTAAACTCGGTTCTTGTAAGAAAACCATATTGACCGGCTGCAGGCACTCTCCAGTCCACGTGTCTCGGGACTGTCGAGCCGATAGAACCGACGTGACGGTGCATCTGTTTATCCTTACGAGTTTGTATTCTGATACCCCATCTCTTTACAGGACCTGTGAATCCGTAACCTTTCGTAACTGCAGAAACATCAACAAAATCGCCAGGCTTAAAGAAATCTTTTGCGTTTATCTCCTTGCCTAAAACACTTTCTCCGTATTCATGTTTTTCCTTTACCTTTCCGCCGAGCCCTATCTCGAAAAGATCGCTGACCTTCTTGTGCATTCCACTCTTGTCTGGCTGCGTTGCAACTACAAGACGAACATCATCAAAATCATGAGGTTCTTTCGATGTCGAATTCATAACTACTTTGAGTTTCATATCTTTTGGCAGTTTTGCCCATTTTTCACCGACAGAAACAGATTTTTTGTAAAAACGAAGAGCACAAACAAAGAGAGAAGGAGCATCTAAAACCGTAACCGCCTTGGATATTGTTTTTCCGAATGTCGGCGATTTACTATTGCCATCGACGATCTGAATATGAGTCATCCCTGCCTTCCATCCAGCAAAGCCAAGCGGTTTTGCCTCTTTTGATTCAGGCCAGTAATCTGTTCTAACAACTAAAGATTTTGCGCGCCTTCTCGGCCAATATTGTAGTGAGCCACGTCGTGGTCTTGTTCTCTTCGGCATTTCTTCACCTAAATTGCTGGATTTCTGACCCAACACGTATCCGCCGGACGTTCGAACGTCCTTCCGGTTCGACTGAGAAGTTAGTAATTATGTAGTTCCACGCATGCGTGAACTACTCACGGAACATCCAAAAATGTTCTATGACATCTAACATCCGGTCATGAGAGCAAACTTTACTTTAAAAAATAAGTATTTAAGGCTTTCAAAAAGCACAGTAGTTCCGAATGTAAGTGCATAAATCAGATTTTTGAGCACTCTTAGATAATTATAGATATGGAAAAGTGTAAAAACTGTCATAAATTTGGTTTCTGGATAGATCGAGACGGTTTGACCAAGATAAAAGACGAGATTTTACACTGCCCGTTATGTGGAAACCCAATTGAAATAGCCAAGTACGGCGACAATAGAAAAGGAAACATATTTCTTAGTAAACTTTAGCCATACGCAAGCCCGAAAAGTATTGTAGCGAACATCTTACCCGTAACAAGATGCTTGGCTATAGTTTTACCCAAGAGTGACTTGCTTATTATGGCATCTATCAATATCCAGATATTGTAAAGCAGTGCAGAAAACAGGAAGTAAAACAGTCTTACAATATAGTTCTTTGAAGTGGTTCTTGCACGCAGTTCCTTCTTTTGCCTATAGCTCGTCTCAATGCCCCATCGCTTGCTATAGAGGTTGAACAACCTGACTGCAAGGCCTGTCTCCTTTTCATCAATCTCTATATTCGTTGCAAAAGCCCTCTTGTCGTCACCATCTGCAACGATAACAAGATTGAAGTTGAACTTGCCGTCTGTCATCTCGTAATCCTTGATTATGGAAGGTCGAAGATGAGGGCAGAAATCATCGGTAAAGAGGCCGAAAATAAGGATAAACTGTTCAAAGTTTCGTGGCGGTCTAAAAAGAGACAATTCTGTCCGACTGCTCAACTATGTTCATCAGGTCTTGCATCGTAGAAATCGGACAGACAGGCGAGCCTTTCATGTGCCTTGATTTCAGGCATGTTCCGCACGCAAATATCTTGCCGCCGGAATTCGTGAAGTTTTCTGCCTGATCTTTGATCGAAAATTTCTTGCTTCTGATTTTCTCGTATTCAACGCCTTTCCCAATTAGAAATACGCTTACATTATGCTTTTTGCCAAGCGAGAAGTTGCCGAAACGAAATGCGTTCCAGACAGTTTCAGCATCAATCTGGCTTATAATAATCCCAATTTGCATGAAAATACTATTCTTGATACCGCCTTAAGAAAGCAGTCTAAAAGGTCTCAAAGGAGGCTTAATCAGCAAAGTAGCGGTTTCATTGGTAGTCTTTTACATTAGGAACTACTGAAGCGGTGAGGTAATTATTTGCCGTATCCAGGCGATTTACGTACAAGATTGTAACCTGGAAACATTCTGTAAACCTCATGTATACTTGTCTTCCCGTCATGCACAAGCCCAAGAGCTGTTTGGCCTAGATTGTTACCTATTTTTTGGCCCTCTTGCATGGCTATATCTCTTATGTCTTTAGACGATCCGCCCAATATCATTTGTTCTTTTATCCTGTCGCTTCGTGTGTCAAGGACCTCGAAGACACCGGTTCTTCCGTCAAAACCTCTGTAATCACAGTCACCGCATCCTTCCGGATTTTCACGATAAGCTCTTTCTATGCCAAAACTTTTCAGTATCTGACGTTCTTTTTCGTTCATTACGTCATCAGGACTGTATTCCATTTTGCAGCCGCCGCACAACTCCCTTACAAGCCTTTGTGATACCACGCCATTAAGAGCATAAATTTTGTCATGTTCGATACCCATTCCCATCATATGACGCATAACACGTTCGCTGTCATTGGAATGCGCTGTCGCCAGTATAGTATGCCCGATGTCTGCCGCTCTGAAGGCAGTTTGTGCAACTTCAAAGTCTCTGATTTCGCCTGCATATATCACGTCAGGAGTAGCTCTAAGTATACCACTGAAATATGCTGGGAATGACTGGTCGGCAACAAGCCTGTCAACACTTATCTGGTTTATACCATCAATGGGATACTCGACCGGATCTTCAAGCGTAAATATATTTTTCTTTCTTGGGTCGAGGTGTTTGAGTGTTGCATATACAGTCGTTGTTTTTCCAGCACCGGTTGGCCCGGTAACCAATACAATACCGTTTTCTCCTACAATTTCCTTATAGCTGTTCAGATGATAACCACCAAATCCGAGCTCTTCAAGGGACGTTAAATTTGCTGGATCCAATACTCTTACAGCAGCCATATCCCCTCGTATTGCAGAGAGAACAGTAGCTCTTAGCATGACCTTACGTCCATTGTAGTCAGTCTCGAAATATCCTTCCCTTATGCCCATAGGTTCATGGTTCATATCTGTCCTAGTTTTCATACTGGCATTTTTTTCAAGATAATCCAAAAACCTGCTGTGATCCTCTTTGGATACTTCCCCATATTCCTCAAGAACTCCGTCAGTCCTAACTCTTATTCTGGCGCGGCCGCTCTGCGGTTCGAAAAGTATGTCAGAAGCGCCCATGTCTATTGACGCGTCAATAACAGCTTTCGGAGAGGTGTCTGGTTTTGCTACTTCCATATAGTATCACTTGTTACTACTATATGGTGACATGTAGTATATATAGATATCGCTCAGGCAACTTTTGACTCTCTGCCGTAAACAAACCTGATGCCGAAGTTTTCTACTGTATCCGAAGGCCGATGAATGCCTTGTATTGCCAGACATCTTGGATTTCGCTTGTGAGTAGGCTCAAAGGCTATGGTAATCACAACGTCGCGTTTGTGTGATATCCTGTCAGGTTCTGGATTGTCATCAAAAACAAAATGAAGGTCATGTTTTCTCCTGTTGTCTGAGGCGGCCATTATTGGCGTGCCGTAAACCATGTCTATTGCATCTTCAACCGGCACGTATCCGGGCACTATTCTTCCCGAACCTTCCGGCACGAATACTTCGCCGACCGACTCGCCGTGTTCAAGCACGATTCTCCGGAAAGTTTTCCTGCCCTTGACATATTCGCTTTTACCTTCGTGTCCCTCAGGAACGCGAAGTATTGTATCCGTCAGAAGTATGGGCGAAATTGCACTTCTTTCAAGCACGTCAGCATACGCTTCATTTCTTCTCAGTTTTCCTCTGTGTTCCATGAGATGCCTGTATATCTGCATTTCATTTGATAGCGTGGAAATTCTTGCAGTTCTAGGAAGATCGTCAACGCTTTTCACCAGTTCTTTTGCAAGTTTTCTTGAGCCGTAAATGTTCTGTCCTGTAATCACAGGATCGGTGAAGTAAGAGAGTGTATAGAGAGCCTTGCTATGCAAAGCAATACCTTGATTCGAAATAGCCTGAGGTGCGTATACCTTTCCCTTTGCCATAATTATCAGTATAAGGTTAAGCTTCTTAACAGGTAAAGGAAGAGTTCCTCTTTCTAGTACCAGTAAGGGCCTGCAAAGCTTGAATAGTGAAATTCCGTATTGAACAGCGCTCTTGAAGGAGTTGCGTAAACGGGCATTGCATAAGAACGGTAAGAATAACTGTAAGGTCCCAGGCTGAGGCTGCTGCCGAAAGGCATCTGTCTCGGACCGACATTGAGGTTTATGCCGCCAATACCAAGCCCGCCTGATCCATACGTAGGCTGAAAATGAGGCGCGAGGTTTACGTTGAAGCTGCCGGCGCTAAATCCTTGTCCGTAAGTCGGCTGGAACTGAGTAGGATTGAACTGGAAATTGTAAGAGGAAGGCGAGTACTGCACAGACTGGAAAATAGGCGCCTGAATCGGCTGCGCCGCGTAAGCAAAATTGAAGTATGATGGAGTCCTTGCTGCAGGACGCTGGAAAACAGGTCCCTGCCACTGCCCGAAATACGCCACGTTGAATGAGGACGACCCGTCCGTATAAGTAGAGTGCCCATATGCATATCCACCCGGTGCTGAATAAGACCTTATATAATATTGAGCATGTCCCGCACTACCAAGCATCGAGACCATCGCTAACAGCACTAGAGTTGCTACTATCTTGTTGTACATAACTAGCTTAAAATGAGAATCCTTAAAAATGAATTAATTTGTTGTTCCGTAATGGTTTGGTAATTCTAATGTAATTGGGAACGAATTGCTCTCTATTATGCCAAAATAATACTCTCTGTCACTCAAAGGCATTTCAGGGGCGGACGCCATCAGTGCAGTCATCTCGCAGGCGATGCCGTATCGTCTGTCTGTGTCCGTCTTTGGCATGGCCCTGAGCTGTATGCTGAGTTCAAGCATCTTTGAGTGAAAATCCATAGAACAAGGATAAATGAAAAGTTTAAAACGAGATTAGTGGGCTGGGTGAGATTTGAACTCATGACCTCCTGATTATCAGTCAGGTGCTCTACCAGGCTAAGCTACCAGCCCATCACAAGAAATCTTTTTCTTCTACTAATATAAAAACGTGAGCGGCAGCGAATCCAAGTAGTAACAAGTTTCTTTTTGCACACAGTAGATTTTTCTTTCCGAAAGAAAAAGCTCCGATTTATCCCATCAGATCGCGGCGAATTTTTTCGTAGAAGTTCTGTGACGCGATAGAAACAACCTTCGAGGACTTAGCAGCAGATCGGAAGGCACACGTCTGAA
>CAYITT010000016.1:0-8104 GCA_964366275.1 uncultured archaeon | reverse complement strand
CTTCACAGATTTCAGAGCAGAACCGTAAATGAACTCTTTGAAATTTGGTATCTGAGTTTCTGGAGTTACCTTGCCAGTTTCTTTAGCCCACTGAGCTTCTGCATTAAGCTGCTCCAGAAGCTTATTTGTCAGTTCTGGATTGTGAGAGAATTTATCCCAAATTCCGTCAATTGCTGTTTTATCGAGATTTGTATTTTTCATCAATATAGCTTTTGCTTCATCAGGATTCGACTTAATAAAGTCCGAAGCTTCAACTAGCGCTCTGATTAGCTTCTTTACAGTTTCAGGGTTAGAGTCAACCCACTCTCTTTTTGCGCTCAGGACGTAAAACTCTGTATAAAGTTTTTCATCGCCGAATATAAGTGCTTTATCGCCTAGTTTCTGTTCTGCAAAGAATGCAAACGGGTCAAAAATAGCAACTGCGTCAACACTTCCGCTTGCCAATGAAACAGGCATGTCTTCAGGCTTCTGGCTTATCAATTCCACATTAGTTATATTGTAGTACTTTAGAAAGTTGTAGGTATAAAATTCAGGTCCGCCGCCAAAAGAAGTTGCAAATTTTCTCTTTTTCGCATTGAAATAAGTCTGAGGGGTATCAAGCATGCCGTCTTTTGCCGCAACTACGCGCACTTCATTCTTTTGGCCTTTAGCTAGTTGTGTAATAACATAAAACATGTTTCCCTGCATTGAAGATAGTGTCACAGGAACTTCGCCACTGGCAGCGAGGTCAAGAGATCCCGAAAGAAACGCCTGCAAGGCAAATTTACCTGCTGTAAAGCCCTGCAATTCGACATTCAGGCCTTCTTTTTCAAAGAATCCTTTCTCCTTGGCAACCATTAATATTGTGCTTGCAGGACCTACTTGCATTCCTATCTTTAAGGGTTTTTGATCAGCAACAACTTTACCTGTAACCGAAGCAGAATTGAAGTAGAGAATACCAACTAATGATACAACTAGTACGGCAGCGATTAAGATAATTATTTGTTTTGATTTCATTACCACACCCACATGATACTACTTATTGGTGACTTTGAAATTAATAACAAGGTAGTCCAACTATTGGAAGACTATTTATAGGCTTGCAGCAATGGTGTTAGCAATGCTCGAGAATAAATTAGAGAAAATTGGCCTAAGCAAGGCGGAAGCAAAGCTGTATTTAGCTATGATTAGACTTGGGTCATCGACATCAGGACCCGTAATCAAGGAAACAGGACTGAGAAAATCTACTGTGTACGAGAGCCTAAACAGATTATTAGAAAAAGGCCTTGTTAGTTATGTAATAAAAAACAACATCAGGTTCTTTGAAGCCGCCGATCCAGATAGACTAATAGATTTCATAGAAGAACAGAAGCGCGAGCTCGAAGAGAGCAAGGACGAAATAAAGAAAATTGTGCCAGACTTGAAATCTATGCAAAGCTCGCCGAAGCCGCATGCAGAAGCCCATGTTTTTCTTGGTGTGGAAGGCTTCAAGACTATGCGTCGGGATGTGCTGAAACATGCAAAAGGAGGGCATTTGCTATTGGGCGCTATTTCAAGAGAGCCTGCAGTGATGCCGCATTTCTGGACATATTTCAACAAAGAGCGTATAAGACGCGGCATAAAACTGCGTATGCTGCATCAGCGAAATACTAAAGAGAAGCCGATACGTGGTGAGCTGATAGAATTACGGTTTCTTCCAAAAGAGATTATTATACCAGCCGTGATCAACATTTATGGCGATAGGGTTGTAAGCATGTTCTGGAAAGAAAATTATCCTGTCTGCTTTATGGTCATCAACAAAAATATAGCAGATGCGTACCGCAAGTACTTCGAGATTCTTTGGAAAATATCGTCATCGAAACAATAAGATACGCCATAAGACAGGTTTTGTCGCTTTAATCTCGCAGGCGTTATAAATGTAACGGGTTTAGGCGGTTTTTGTGGTAAGCAAATCAAACTTTGCAGAGCAAGCACAAACATGGAATACCTGACGGTAAAGTATATAAACTTGAGTTAATATATATTAACTGTGGTTAATATGTATAAACTGGAGTTAACAATACTGCAACAGGAAATACTTCGCTTTCTCTTCGTGAACGCGGGCGAGTCGTTCAATGCAAGAGGCCTGGCGGTGCGTCTTGGTGTTAGCCAGCCAGCAATTTCAAAGGCGTTGCCGCGGCTTGAAAAGCAAAGTCTTATTTGGATGGCAAAGGATAAGAACTCAAAAAGGCTGTCTATCGAGCTGAACAGGGAAAACTCCCTAGTCATAGGCATGAAAAGGGCCGACAATATCAGGCAGGTATACGAGTCGGGCCTTGCTGAGTTTCTAAGGGAAAGATTTCCAAGCTGCGCTGTTATTGTATTTGGCAGCTTCGCAAAAGGCGAAGACACGCACAAATCGGATATCGACATCGCAATTATTGGTTCTAAAAGTAAGGCCCTTGATTTGAACGAATTTGAAAAGAAGCTTACGAAGGAAACAAGGGTTAATTTTTACCAGTCCTTCAAGGAAATAAACACTGAATTGAGAAATAATATTTTAGGGGGAATTCTCCTCTCAGGATGGATAGAACTATGATGCCTCTCAAGACATTTGACGAGTATCTGAAAGAAGGCACCGCGAGAAAGCAATCCTCGGACAAGCTCAGGACGAGGTCACTTGTCTCCGAATCCGAGGACTCATACAAAATACTTCTTTCGTTTACCGAAAAGATGAGCCTTGACGACAGCAACGCAAATCATATCATCAAGAACGCGTACGACATAATCATGGAGCTTATACGGGCAAAAATGCTTTCAGACGGATTCAGCACAACAGGAAAGGGCGCGCATGAAGCTGAAGTGTCCTATCTGACTGAAATTGGCTTCAGCGGCAAGGACGTGGAATTTGCAAACGAGTTGCGGTACTTCAGGAACGGAATTATGTACTATGGCAAAAAGTTCGACAAAGAATACGCAGAGAAAGTTCTGGAGTTCCTAAAAAGAATGTGCCCATTACTTAAGAAAATGTGCGAGCGGGCATAAAGGACTTTCTTGAATATGGACTGCCTTTCTGGCTATTTGGTGTCCAAGTGTCGCAAAACGACAGTTCTTTTCTGATTTAGTGTCGCATTGCCGTAAGTGTGTCAGAGATTTGACACGCTTTTCGGGAAATTGCGACACCCTTTTCTAACCTACAGGGCCGCAAACCTGCTTTCATTTCAAAAATTGTAATGAAATTGGCTGATTTTATTTCAGAAAATGAAATGATATTCAAACCATCCCGACTAATTTCTTGGCCTCGTAAATCATTTTGGGATTCAAAGAAACATGCTCGCCATAGCTTGTCGGCTTCCTCATAATGAACCCTTCTCTTATCAGGTCCTCTGTAACACGTGCCACATCGCTTCGCATGTGCATCGGGAATCCTTTCGGAATATTGTCAAGGGCCGTATGCTTTCCGCCTATCCAGTGATGCATCAACATCTTGCGCAAAACAGCCGCCTTAAGCTCATTATCGCCCATCTAATCACTATTTTGATAGTTCAATATACTAAAATAATAGGTATATATTACTACATTTACTATTTAAACCTTTCATTTCATTAATTATGTAGTGAATCGATATGGAAGATCAAACAGCATTCGTAGAGGTATTTGGAAGTTCGCCTTTAATCAAAGTACTGGACTTTCTCATGACGTACAGAGAGTTTGACTACTCGTTGTCGGACATAGCAAAAGAAAGTGGAGTAGGCTGGAACACACTGCACTCGTTTTTCTTCAAACTGGTAGAGAAAGGCATAGTAAAAGAAACAAGGCAGGTAGGCCGCGCAAAGTTATACAAACTCAACACAGACAGCCTGATAGTCAAGAAGCTGATAGAGATCAACAACCTCGTGACAAGCAAGGCCGTAGACGAAGAATTAAAGCGGCAAGAATTAGAAGCTGAATGATATTTATAACTTCCATGGGGGTTTAGGTGGTGGTCCAATCCTCTTTGTCTTCCAGTATCTTCCATTCCATTTATACCCCTTCTTTGTCTTGAAAAACGGTCCCCTTCGTATTCCTTGACATAGTCTTGTAAATAATTCTCAAGTTTATTTTCCTCTACTATTAATTCATGGATCATCTTGATATTGCTGCTTAATTCGCGAATTGTGAAATAGCTTGTCCCATCGCCGGGTTTAAATTCAGTGAGTGTAGTACAGATGAGATAATCCAAGTTTCCTATTCCAGAGTAGTTGCTTACTCCTTTATCTTTTCCTTTTTTTTCTCCACGAGTGTCATCTCCTTCCGTGACGTGATATATAATTATTGATTCTAGAGAAATAAAGAAAGCGGTGACCTGCCATAGCCCTGCTGCACAAGAAGCACTACTTCTTAATCAGCTTTTTCAGAATTTCTCTTTCTTTCTTCATATCTTCCAAAGAATAGTCAGATTTTATTCCCGCTGTAACTAGCAGATCTATCATCACGTAGATATTTACATCTGCTATCTTTGCTGCTTCTGATAAAGAAACCTTTCCTACCCTGTATAACTCAACGGCCTTTTGTTTCTTGTACTCCTTTATACCAATAGCTAAGAACTGTTTCATTGCTGTCGATTTGTCTATTTTTTCTTCTTTTGTTCTTTCTTCTATGGCTCTTTCAATTTCCTTTGGCAACCTTATTGCCGAAACGCCCATCTCAATCACCTATTTCTTTTAATGTTTCAAATATTATGCTAGGATTAAACCATCCTATCTTTTCAAGTTTTATTATACTTTCCTTGGCTTTTTCATTGTTGATAAATTTTCTTTTATGCAGTTTGACTACAAGTTCCGGTGTGCCCAACATATTTATTTTCAATATTTGTGCAACCTTTCTCGCTTTCTTTTCATCGCATAAAAGCAAGTCAGCATTTTCCTGAAAATATAACTGAATTGTTGCTGCCTCGCCTTTGCCTAGTCCAAAACTTTTCATTATTTCATTTACCTTTTTTCCATTTTTCACTTTTTTTACTTCCACAAATCCTTTATCTATACTTTCTTCTATTCTGATAGCATCGGGATAAAGTCTTGTATCTAAAATTGTTTCTCGTTCAACTTCCTCTGCTATCACAACGTTCCCGAACATGCTCTTTGTCTCCTTTATCAAGTCAAGCTTTGCCAAAAATATCAACACCATTGAATCTTCAATTACTATCATTGCATCACTTGTTTACATAGTAAACATAGTATTACACATATTAAAAGCTAACATTTGAGAAATAAATAAGTGACCTGCCATAGCCCGTCTTCTGTGGCGCTTTCCAGGATCGATGTCTGGTTCCGTGATAACGATCAGCAGAACATTTCTTCTATCCCTTCACGAACAGCACCTGCAACATTTGTCTAAGCGGTCTGCAAACAGAAGCGCATGGCGCTTCGGTCTTCTACGTGCTTGCACCCATATCTGCCCGGCCGTTTCATCCGGTTTGCCGAAGCGTTGCGACATCACCTTTGCATCCGTCGCGCCGGTGTCGTTTCTGTTCCGGACAATGGCGTTCCCGCCATACAGCGTCCGCTGCAATACATACAGGGTGGACAGAGCTTCCTCACCCGTGAGGGCGACAGTTGCTGACAGGTCACCACGTATATTCTTAACGCAAGCATTAAAAAGATTCTCTACAGATATTCTTTCCACGGTGAGTGTACTATGAAAATGAGCCTGACCGAACTCGTAGCTATAACGCGAAAGGCCATCCGTCATTATGGCTATACAGAGAAAGAAACTGATGTCATTCTCGATGTTCTCCTCTATGCCCAGTTGAACGGAAAGAACCAAGGCGTCGTAAAATTGATCGGCAAAGGCATTCCGAAGCAGCCAGCGGGCGACATTGTCATCGACAAGGAAACGAAGCTGTCGGCACGCATCAACGGGAACAGGAACATGGGCATGCTCGTCATGAAAGAGGCGACGAAAATCGCTCTCACAAAAGCACAAGAGCACGGTTTCGGCATCGTTGGAACGTACAATACCAACACGTCAACCGGCTCGATAGGCTATTACGCACGCGAGATAGCAAAACACGGGTTTATTGGGTTTGTCTTTTCTGGTTCTCCGGAAACGATCTCGCCTCACGGTTCGTACCAGCCGTTATTCGGCACGAATCCGATGGCAATCGGCGTCCCGACCGACGACGAGCCGATGGTTCTTGACATGGCAACAGCTGCCATACCGTGGTACGGTCTCGTCGAAGCAAAAACCGCAGGAAAAAAAATTGATCCAAGCATCGTATACGATAAAGAGGGAAATCCAACAGACGACCCCGCAAAAGCAATGGACGGCGCGATCAGACCGTTTGATAAAAGCTACAAGAGTTCTGGTCTCGCGCTCATGATCGAGGTATTGACCGGTCCGCTCGTAGGTGCGGCATTTTGTGGCATTGGCAATGCAGATAATTGGGGCAATCTTGTACTTGTCATCGACCCGAACCTCGTGGGAGCCGACGATTTTGCTCATCGTGTCTCGGAGCTCGTGACCAAGGTGAAAAACGCGAAGAAACTGCCCGGTGTAACTGAAATATACCTTCCCGGAGAAAAAGGGCGAAAACTGTCAAAGCGCCGAATTGCTGCGGACGAAATAGATATCGAAGACCATCTCTATAAAGAACTGCTTGCCGTAAGCAACAGCTAGGAAAACAGCGATTACATCAGAATACGAGGGAAACAATCAAAGCTTATGCATGCTGCGGAATTCTCTGCCGCAGAAGCCGCAGAAAGTGATGCCTTTGGCTTTGACGATTTCGCCGCGGAAACCGTCCCCACAGTTATGAACCTTCTTTTTCATACCAACACCCCAATATATAATCAACAGTAAGCGGAACTAAAAAATTCCCACTTTCTGACCACTGATAACACCTTTATTATACCACTACCGATATATAAAGATTTCTGTACCACGAACTAGTTGTTATACTACTTGGGAAAATTTTTCTCAGGCAGTAATAACTAAATATCATATCCGAGACTCGTTTTGATTGTTTGCTTTATTTCCTGTGCTCGTTTCGGATTAAGCGAAACATGAACATAAAAAGATTATGGACGTTTAGTAGGCATGACAGATGAGTACATAAAAAAAGCAATAGCGATTTTAGGAACAGACGACAAAGAAGTAACAGACGCGCCTTTTGGGCGCAGAGTTATCAAAAAGGCGTACTGGCCATCGCCGGCCGCGGATAAAATAACCATTTACGAACTTCCTCTTACGATCAAAGATCTCGTATTATTCGAGGGGATCGTAGTAATAGAGCGTAATATCCCGATCAGAAGTCACGAAGAAGTGAGGGAAGAAATTGTTTGTAACGTGGGCGAAACAGTAATCAACTACGTGCTGCCAAACGGAAATGTAACGCTGTGCCAAGGAGCGCCACACTACAGCGTGCGAGGAAACGATGGGTTCTTTCACGGCTTTACTGTCGAAAAGACAGGACTGCTCTACTTTGCCAAAGCTGTACATCCAGATTCTTTTGTGAACGATTATTCATTCAAGATTCACAAAAATACATTCAAACCCAAAAACAGCTAAAACGGTGCTATTACGTGTCTTTTACGGTTCTGCGAACAAGATCGCCGTCAGCTGGGCGAGATATAAACCGTCGCCTGTGAGCATGTAGGCAGAGTCGTAAGGGTCATGGGCAACGAGGCTGTGGTTGCGTTTGACTGAAGAATAGTGTTGTATCAGCTTATCGTTTTGTGGTATAAATTCGCCGAAATAAAACTTATCAAAATGATCCCGCGTGAGCTTGATATCGGCGATGGTAAGATCAGTGAATTGTTCTAGGAGAGTTTCGAGGGATGCGACACTGTTGTACTCTCTTGAGGGATGCGTCAGTCCCTCACAGCTGAGGAGATCTCTTCCATCGTCTGTCAGCGTGTAAATGAAATCGTCTCCGTTGTCAATCAATGTGAGAAGAGCTGGCTTGTAAGAATCTGGTTTGTGGTCTGCAATACTGTCCATGTGTAGCTCATCCATGTCATCGATGTCTAAACTCGAAAGTGGCCCGTCAATAAGATACTCTCTGTAGGCTAGCAGTGTAGACAGTTCTTCGATGGTCATTTGGTTTGGTAACCTACGAAGATTGAAAAGTCTGTGATTTCTGTTCATGACAAAGAAATAGAGATCG